>NZ_JBNFOF010000167.1:0-6972 GCF_057364645.1 Janibacter sp. CFPM2_SD2 | reverse complement strand
CCGACGACCTGCCGACGCCCGACCTCGGCGACATCGCCGTCACCGTCGTCGCCGCGCCGGGGGACCGCAGCCTCGGCCACGCCCTGCAGCTGGCCGCCGACGCCGCGAGCGGGCAGCTGCTGACGAAGATGGACGACGACGACCACTACGGGCCCGACCACCTGCTCGACCTGGCCATCGCGCGCCGGGTCTCCGGGGCGCCCGTCGTCGGCAAGAGCAGCACCGTCGTGCACGTCGAGGCCCTCGACACCACCGTGCGCCGCGTCATCGGCACCCCCGAGTCGGCGGTGCACCGGGTGGCCGGCGGCACGATCCTCGTCGGGGCCGACGAGCTGCGTGACCTCGGCGGCTGGGCCGACGTCCCCCGCGCCGTCGACAGCGCCCTCATGCGGGCGGCCACCGCCGCCGGCGCGATGATCTACCGCCCCCACGACATCGGCTACGTCTACGTGCGGCACGCCGGCGACGGTCACACGTGGTCCGCCGACGCGGGGCACTTCCTCGCCAATGCCCGCGAGCAGTGGCTCGGGCTGCTGCGCCACCCCGACTTCGGGACCTGAGCGAAGGGGGGCGCGCCCCCTTCGCCCGGCCACGGCGTGTGGATCATGGGCCGTCCACCGGCCCGTGACACACTGACTGGCTGTAATCCCCCCGAGAGCGAAGGGCTGACATGGCTCCCCTTGTTGTGCACGTCACCGGTGCGCGCCCCAACTTCCCCAAGGCCGCCCCGGTCCTCGAGGCCCTGGCCGCCTACGACGTCGAGCAGCTGCTCGTGCACACGGGTCAGCACTACGACGACAAGATGTCGGACGTCTTCTTCCGCCAGCTCGGCATCCCGAAGCCCGACGTCAACCTCGGTGTCGGCTCCGGCGCGCACGGCGCGCAGACGGCCAAGGTGATGATCGCCCTCGAGGAGCTCTTCACCGAGCGCCGCCCCGACCTCGTCGTCGTCTACGGCGACGTCAACTCGACGGTCGCCGCGGCCCTCGTCGCGAGCAAGCTCGGCATCACCTTCGCCCACGTCGAGGCGGGCCTGCGCTCCTTCGACATGACGATGCCGGAGGAGATCAACCGGCTCGTCACCGACAAGCTCTCGGACCTGCTCCTCACGACGAGCACCGACGCCATCGGCCACCTCGGCAACGAGGGCACCGACCCCGACAAGATCCACTTCGTCGGCAACCCGATGATCGACACCCTCCTGAAGAACAAGCCCCGCTTCGACGCCGACGCGGTGCGCCAGGAGGTCGGCATCGAGGGCGACTACATCGTCGCCACGCTCCACCGCCCGGGCAATGTCGACGACCCGGAGGACGTCAAGGCGCTCGTCGCCGCGATGCACGCCGTCGCCGACCAGGCGCAGGTCGTCATCCCGCTGCACCCGCGCGGGCGCGCCCGCCTCGAGGAGGCCGGCTTCCTCGACCACCCGGGCATGCGCGTCATCGACCCGCTCGGCTACATCGAGTTCATGGGCCTGGTCCGCGGTGCGGCCGCGGTCGTCACCGACTCGGGCGGCGTGCAGGAGGAGACGACGATCCTCGGCGTCCCGTGCCTCACCCTGCGCCCCAACACCGAGCGCCCGGTGACGATCACCCACGGCACCAACCAGCTCGTCACCCGCGAGACCCTCTCCGAGCGGGTCTCCGAGGTCCTCGCGACCGGCCCGCTCCAGGAGTGGGACACCCCGCCGCTGTGGGACGGCCACGCCGGCGAGCGGATCGCCAAGGTCCTCGCCAGCTCGGTGGGGGCGACCCGACGGGGCGACGCGTGACCGCTGGGACCGGGGACACCTCCCTGCAGTCGGAGGTCACCGAGGCAGAGGCCGGGGCCAAGGAGGCCGCGGCCGGTGCGCACCACGGGGCGAAGGGGAAGAAGAACCTCCGTGGCGACATCGAGGGCCTGCGGGCCGTCGCCGTCGGCACCGTCCTGATCTACCACGTCGGCATCCCCTTCCTGCCCGGCGGCTTCGTCGGCGTCGACATCTTCTTCGTCATCTCCGGCTTCCTCATCACCTCGCTCCTGCTGCGCGAGACGGTGAAGACCGGCACGATCTCGATCGCCGACTTCTACGCCCGACGGGCCCGGCGGCTCCTGCCGGCCGCCTCGGTCGTGCTCATCGTCACGGCCCTGCTCGGCTGGGCGCTGCTGCCCGGGCCGGACCGGCTCAACCTCGGCGCCGACGTCATCGCCGCGACCTTCTACGTCATCAACTGGGCGTTGGCCCTGAGGTCGGTCGACTACCTCGCGGAGGACGCCGCACCCTCGGCGCTGCAGCACTACTGGTCGCTGTCGGTCGAGGAGCAGTTCTACGTCGTCTGGCCGCTCATCATCATCGTCGGCCTCATGGTGGCGCGCCGGACCCGGATGCGGCCCAAGCCGCTGCTCTTCGGCGTGCTCGCCGTCATCGCCGCGGCCTCGCTCGTCTACTCGGTGCTGCACACCAAGAGCGACCCGGCGACGGCCTACTTCTACACGACGACCCGGGTGTGGGAGCTCGCCATCGGCGCGCTCCTGGCCTTCCTCGTCCTGCGGCTGACGCGACTGCCCCGCCTGGCGGCCGAGCTGCTCGCGGGCGCCGGCCTGCTGCTCGTGCTGTGGTCGGCCTTCTTCCTCACCTCCAAGACCCCGTGGCCGAGCGCGTGGGCGCTCGCCCCGACGGTCGGCGCGGCGCTGATCATCGCGGCCGGCTGCGCCACCCAGGCCACCGCCACCGCGCGGCTGCTCAGCCTCAAGCCGATGGTGTGGATCGGCGGCATCTCCTATGCGATCTACCTGTGGCACTGGCCGCTCATCACCATCGCCAAGACCGCCTGGCCCGAGGTGCGCATCCGCCACCTCGTGCTCATCGGCATCGTCTCGGTCGTCCTCGCCTGGCTGACCAAGCACCTCGTCGAGGACCCGGTGCGCTTCCACCCCGGCCTGAGCGCCAAGGCATCGCGTGGCCTGCTCTTCGGCCTGGCATCGATGATCGTCACCGCGCTCGTCGGCACCGCCGTGTGGGCCACCGTGCCGAAGCTCGACGAGGACGCCAAGGTGCCCGGGGCGACCGCCCTGGTCGCCGACCCGTCGAGCGACGTGTGGAAGGTCCGCGAGGACGCGAGCAAGGTCTTCGCCAGCTCGGGCACGACGACGCCGGACCCGGCGGTCGCGCCCGAGGACGTGCCCCGCTACTACGACGACGACTGCCAGGTGCAGCCCGGCGACGCCGATGTCGACACCTCGTGCGTCTACGGCAAGACCGACGGCGACCAGACGATCGCCATGCTCGGCGACTCCAAGATGGGCCAGTGGTTCCCGGCCGTCGAGGCGATCGCCCACGACGAGGGCTGGCGCGTCGAGCTCTACCTCAAGTCCGCGTGCTCCTTCACCTACGACGGTGCCCGCAGCGACTGCGAGGAGTTCGGCCGCAATGCCAACAAGCACTTCGACGAGGAGGGCGCACCCGATGTCGCGCTCGTCTCCGGCGTGCCGGCAGCTCGCCCGCCCTGCGCAAGGGCATGACCGAGGCCATCTCGGAGCTCAAGGCCAAGGGCACCAAGGTCGTCGTCCTCTCCGACAGCCCCCGCCCGGGCAAGGAGCAGGTCTACACCTGCGTCGAGGAGCACCCCGACGACTTCTCCACGTGCGCCTTCCCGGCGGACGAGGACAACGGTCGCAAGGGCCGCGGCACCAAGGCGCTGCAGGAGTCGGCCACCGCCGCCGACGTCCCCTTCGTCGACCTCAACGAGTGGATCTGCCCGCCCGGCAAGGAGTGCCCGCCGGTCATCGGCGACTCGCTCGTCTACCGCCAGGGCAGCCACGTGACGGCGACCTACATCCGCACCCTGACGCCCATGCTCTACCGGGCGCTGGCGGCGGAGGACCTCACGTCGAAGAACTCCGACGAGATCTCCGTCAAGGACATCCCCTAGCAGTACCAGCACGACGAAGGGGGGCGCTCACCGCGAGGTGAGCGCCCCCCTTCGTCATGGAGGTGCGCAAACCCTGCAGGACCCTGGGGTCCTGCAGGGTTGTGGGCGCAGCGGTCAGCCGAGGAGGCGGTGGTAGGCCTCGTCGGCGATCTTGGTGACGTCGCTCCAGTCCCGCTCGGCGAGGACCCACTCGCGGGCCTGGCGGCCCATCCGCTCGCGCAGCTGCGGGTCGTCGAGATAGCGGGCGATCTGCCGGGCGAAGTCCTGCGAGCTGCCCTTCTCGAAGACCAGGCCGCGCTCGTCGGGCTTGACGATCTCGGTCAGCGCCGCGACGGAGCTGGAGATGCACGCCTTGCCCATGGCCATCGACTCGAAGGGCTTGATCGGGCTGATCAGCTCGCACACCGGCAGCGGCAGGCGCGGGAAGGGCGTGATCTGGAAGATCGACAGGTAGCGCGCGACCTCCTCGTGCGGCACGCGGCCGGTGAAGGTCACGACGTCGAGGACGTCGAGCTCGCGGGCCATCCGGTGCAGCTGACCCTCGAAGTGCCCGTCGCCGACGATGATGACCGCGAAGTCGTCGCGGGTCTTCTTCAGCTCCGCGGCGGCGAGCAGCAGCAGGTCGAGGCCCTCGTAGTCGACGAGGCCGCCGGCGTAGCCGATGACCGTCTTGCCCCGCAGGCCGAGCTCGTCGATGAGCGCCTCGTCGGGCTGACGGGGCTCGAACTGCGCGGTGTGCACGCCGTTGGGCAGCACGGCGATCCGGTCGGCGGGGCCGCCGCGGCGGATCATCTCCTCGCGCAGCGCCTCGGTGATGACGAAGGTGAGGTCGGCGTTCTGGACGATGTGCAGCTCGAGGCCGGTCATGTAGCGGTAGGCGTCGGTGCGGCCGAACTCGGGGTTGCGCGAGATCTTCATCAGGTCCTCGAGACCGCGCATCTCGTAGACGAAGGGGATGCCCAGCCGGCGGGCGGCACGCAGGCCGGCGAGGCCGTTGTTCTGGAAGCTGCTCGCGTGGATCAGGCCGGCGCTGTGGTCGCGGGCGACCTCCTCGAGGCGCTCGGCGAAGCGCTCGATGTAGCCGGCCATCGGGGTGGTCCGGTACTCGCGCTCGCCCGGCTCGAGCAGGCGGCGGTAGGTCATCGTGTCGACGACGTCGAAGGGCTCGACCTCGCGCTTGTCTCCCTGGCCCCAGAAGTCGTAGGGGAAGCCGAGGCGGGTCGCGGCGAGCATGTCCCAGCCCAGGCCCTGCAGGCCGGTGAGGATGCCGTGGCTGCGGGTCGCGTAGCCGCCGGAGCGGTGCGGGAGCGACTGCGCGAGCACCGAGAGCACGGCGCGCGGGTTGGGCTCGTAGGAGCGCTCCTGCGCCTCGTCGACGGGCCAGCCGGTGGCGCCGATGTGGATCTGGTCGGAGACCTGCGCGTGGGTCTCGCGCGCCTTCTTGTGGCCGAGCTCGATGAGGCGGCCGGAGATGACCTGGGCGGTGTCGAGCCACCCGGCGCGCGCGGCCCGCTGGGCCAGCGAGTGCGAGGTCTTGTTGGGCACGACGGTGATCGTCTCGAGGTCGGCCTCGCGGTAGAGCTCGCGCAGCTCGTCCCAGCCCTTGAGCTTGCCGAGGGCGCGGGTCGCGGAGCGGAAGCCGGCCTTGCCGGTGCGCCCGACCTCGAGCGCGGTGGCCCGCTGGGCGTCCTCGTCGCCGGCGGCGCGGATCTGCGTCTCGGTGCGGATGAGGTCGAGGGAGTGGGTCGTGTGGTTGACCCGCCAGGTGTCGACGTTGGCGATGAAGGCCTCGGCCTGGGCGACGTCGCGCGAGGTGTACCAGCCGAGGAGGCGCTCGGCGTCCTTGGTCGTGCGGGGCGTCGTGCTCTCGGCGAGGTCGTTGACCCGCCGGAGCAGGTCCTTGTGGTTGGCCCGCGTGGCGACGGCCATGGCCAGGCCGAGGGCCTCGGCGTCGGGGTTGCGCTCCAGGGTGGCCCAGGCCTCCTGGACGGCCTCGTCGATCGCGCCGAGCGACATGTGCGACCACGCGCGCAGACCGTGGCCGGTCGCGCCGAGTGCCGACTCGGGCACCCGGGAGAGCAGTCGCAGTCCCTGGTCGAAGGCCCGGGCGTCGAGGATGAGCAGGCGCGCCTGGGCGAAGATGGCGCGCTTGCCGACCGAGCCGCCCTGGTTGGGCAGGGTCGCCAGCGGGTCGAGGCGCACCCGGCGCACGACGGCGCGGGCGGCGCGCTTGCCCTGGGCGCGGGCGGCGTTCTTGTCGATGGGGGCCAATGGGGGTCCTTGTCGTCGTCGGGGCGTGCGGGACGCCGGGGTCAGAGGCTCACGTGGGTCGTGGGGTCACCGTAGAAGAGCAGTCGGCCGGTGGCGGTGAGGAAGGTCGAGTCGGTGACGGTCCAGGTGTGGGCGTGCCGGTCGTCGCCGCGGACCGACACGTAGTTGTAGCGGTCGCCGGAGTAGACGCGCACGCCCTGCTCCATCGAGCGGTCGAGGATGTCGGAGTCGACGGCGCGCGGGATGTCGCTGAAGCGCACGTCGCGGGCCACGTCGCCGGCGAAGAGCATCGAGCCGCCCTGGATGCGCCGCTCGTAGCGGTGCTCGGAGTCGGGGTAGCGCAGGACGACCGCGCCCGTGGAGCGCAGCCACACGTAGTGCGCCCACTTCCCGACGATGCCGGCGTCGGTGTAGGAGAAGGCGGCGAGCAGGTCCGACAGGTAGCGCGGGCCGTAGAAGTTGTCGTCGTCCATCTTGGCGATGTACTGCCCGCCGGAGGCGTCGACGCCGAGGTTCATGCACGCACCGAGGGTGAGCGAGGCGTCGGCGTGGACGATCTGCAGCTCCTGCACCCCGGCGGCGGTGGCGCGGCGGCGCAGCTCGTCGTCGTCGGTCTCGAGGCCGTGCAGGACGAGCACGAGCTCGACAGCGGGGTGGTCCTGCCGGCCGAGGTTGGCGAAGACGTTGTCGAGCTCGTGGGTGCGGTTGGTCGGCACGACGGCCGAGATCGTCGCGGGGGTGAGGGCGGGCACGTCCCGACCGGCGGCGCGCGTCGCGCGGCCGGTCGGCG
>NZ_JBNFOF010000166.1:0-7131 GCF_057364645.1 Janibacter sp. CFPM2_SD2 | reverse complement strand
GGTGCCCGCCGCCGAGCGCCCCGCGTAGGGTCGCGAGCGTGAGCACGACCCCCTCCGCGAGGCCCACCCGGTGCTCGCTCGCCGCCCTCGAGCGCGGCGACGTGCCGGTCGGCACCGCCGTGCCCGCGCGCTACTGGATGACTCGTCGTCACCCCGGCCCGTGGCCAGCCAAGCCGATCGCGGCGCCCGGCATCGCCGACGTCCGCGCCGACCTCGACGCCGCCCTGGGGCGCTTCGGTGCCCGGCTCCAGCTCATCCGCCGGCACGGCCGGCTCGAGGGCGACCAGGTCGAGGCCGAGGGGCTGCAGCAGGTCTTCCTCGTCGACGTGCGGCGCGGGCTCGTCGGCCGCGCCCGCTGGGAGCGGCCCGAGGACCTCGTCGCGCTCGCGGGGCGCTTCGACGACCTGCCCGACCCGACGAGCGAACCGCTCTTCCTCGTGTGCGCCCACGGGCGCAAAGACGTCTGCTGCGCGGTCGAGGGGCGGGTCGTCGCCGCGGTCCTCGACGACGCCCTGCCCGGTGCCGTCTGGGAGACGACCCACCTCGGCGGCGACCGCTTCGCCGGCAACGTCGTGATCCTCCCTGAGGGGTCGATGTACGGCCGGCTCACCGGCGACACCGCGCCCCGGGTCGTCCTCGACCACCTCGACGGTCGGGTCGACCTCGACCGCTGGCGTGGCCGCTGCTCCTGGCACCCGGCGGCGCAGGCCGCGGCCCACGACCTGCTGCGCACCGACCCCTCCGTGCGCCTGCCCGACCTCGCACCGCCGCGCCTCGAGGCCGCCGGCGAGGACGCCTGGCTGGTCCACCTCGACCACGGTGGGCGGTCCTCCCTTCGTCATGTCGTGCGCACGATGAGCGCGCCCCACCAGCTCACCTGCGGAGGGGCGCCCAAGGTGCAGGCGCTCTTCGACGTGACGACCCCGGGCTGACCGGTGTGAGATCCGTCGTCGCAGGCCGGTGCGAGGCTCGTCCCCGAGGCGTCAGCGGCTACGATCTGGGCCCATGACGACGACGCCGCAGACGAGCAACGCAGCCGACGACCACCTCTCCGAGTGGGCCGACCGCCAGGCCAAGGCGGAGGCGATGATCCCCGTCGTGGGCCGCCTCTACCGCGAGTTCGGGGTCGTGACCTCGATCCACGGCCGCGCCCTCCTCGGCCAGTCCTCGACCGACGTGCTCAAGGCGCACCGCTTCGCCCGTCGCGTCGACATCGAGCTGACCGTCGACGACACCCTGCCGATGCTCGAGGCGCTCACCGCCCTCCAGCCCGGCCCGGCCTCCATCGACGTCGCCCGCCTGCACCGCCGCCGCCTCGAGGCCGGCGATGGCGTCGCGCTCGAGGACTTCCTGCGCTCCGAGCTCGCTGACGTCGTCGGCAAGCACGGCGAGGGCGAGCTGCCGAGCACCGACGTCGTCCTCTACGGCTTCGGCCGCATCGGCCGCCTGCTCGCGCGCATCCTCATCGAGCACGCCGGCACCGGTCACGGCCTGCGCCTGCGCGCCATCGTCGTGCGCAAGGGCGCCGACAACGACCTGTCCAAGCGCGCCAGCCTGCTGCGCCGCGACTCGGTCCACGGCTCCTTCGCCGGCACGATCACCGTCGACGAGGAGGCCAGCACCATCCTCGCCAACGGCACCCTCATCCAGGTCATCTACTCCGACGACCCGTCGAGCGTCGACTACACGCAGTACGGCATCAACGACGCGATCGTCGTCGACAACACCGGCAAGTGGCGTGACGAGGAGGGCCTGTCCAAGCACCTCGCCTGCCCCGGCGTCTCCCGCGTGCTGCTCACCGCCCCGGGCAAGGGAGGCCTGCCCAACATCGTCAGCGGCATCAACGACGCGATGATCGGCGACAGCAAGGTCGTCACCGCCGCCTCGTGCACGACCAACGCGATCGTCCCGGCGCTCAAGGTCGTCAACGACGAGTACGGCGTCGTCGGTGGCCACATCGAGACGGTCCACTCCTTCACCAACGACCAGAACCTCATCGACAACTTCCACAAGGGCGAGCGGCGTGGCCGCTCGGCGGCGCTCAACATGGTGCTGACCGAGACCGGCGCCGCCAAGGCCGTGGCCAAGGCGCTGCCCGAGCTCGAGGGCAAGCTCACCGGCAACTCGGTGCGGGTGCCCACCCCCGACGTGTCGATGGCGATCCTCAACCTCACGCTGGAGAAGAGCGTCGAGCGCGAGGAGCTCAACGACTTCCTGCGTCAGGCCTCGCTCTACGGCGACCTGCACAAGCAGCTCGACTACATCGACAGCCCCGAGGTCGTCTCGACCGACTTCGTCGGCAACCGTCACGCCGGCATCGTCGACGGCCGCGCGACGATCACCTCGGGCGACCGGGTCGTCCTCTACGTCTGGTACGACAACGAGTTCGGCTACTCCTGCCAGGTCGTGCGCGTGCTCGAGGAGATGGCGCAGGTCCACCCGCCGGCCTTCCCGGCGGTCTGATCGAGGCGAGCGACGGTCCGTCCCCGGCTACGGCCGAAGGGGGCGGACCGTCGCCTTGTCCCCGCCGCAGGTGCGCCCCTCCTCGGGGGCGTCGACGATCCGGGCGGCGTTGAGCACGGAGAGCGAGTCGAAGCTCGGCCGCCCCTCGATGACCGAGCGGTACTCGTAGCGGGTCAGGCGCTGGGCCCGGCACCGGTCGTCGAAGGTCAGCACGTCGAAGCTGCTCGGCTGGCCGACGAGCTCGGCATCGGGACCGCCGACGAAGTGCGAGAGGGTGCCGCCGCCGGTGAAGGTGCCGACCTGCAGCCGGTTGCCGCTCACCTGCGGCACGTGCCCGTGGCCGTGGACGCGCAGCCGGCCGGGAGCGTCGTCGAGCGCGGGCTCCTCGTGGGAGACGGTGATGTCCGGCGCCTCGGTCTCGCCGAGGGCCTCGACCCACCGGTCGCGCGCCGCGACCTGCTCGTCGGTGCTGCCGTCGTCGGCGTCGCCGTAGTAGCGCGGGTCGTTGAAGCCCGCGATCCGCAGGCCGCCGACCTCGATCTCCTGGTACTCGCCCGAGCCCGGCTCGAGGAGCGTCACGCCGTCGGTGCCGGCGAGGTCGTCGAGCAGCTGGGTGTCGTCGACAGCGCTGCGGTCGTGGTTGCCGGAGACGAAGACATAGGGGACCCCGAGCGAGGAGATCGACCGGTAGAGGTTGCTCAGCCCGGCCTCCTGCACCCGACCGAAGTTGATCAGGTCGCCGGAGTCGATGACGACGTCGATGTCCTGCTCGCGCACGATCGTGCGCATGAGCGCGTACTGGTTGGAGGCGTGCACGTCGGAGACGAGCAGCACCTTGAGCGCGGCGGAGTCGTCCTCGGCCTCGGGTGCGTACTCCTGCTGCATCGCCGTCGACAGCGCGAGGAGGTTGCGCAGGTAGGGCGTGGCCTGGTCGGCCCGCTGCTCGACGTCGTCGAGGAGGTCGCGGTTGGCGATGGCCAGCTGGAGCAGCCCGCTCGAGCGCAGCTCGACGAGCCGGTCTGGGTCGTAGGTGCGCCAGGCCGACAGGCCCAGGGTCGACAGGGTGACCGCGGTGACGAGGCTCGCGCCGACGACGGTCCGGCGGTGCGGGAGCGTGCGACGGCGCAGCCGGACCACGCCGAGGCACAGGAGCAGACCGAGCACGCCACCGGCGGCGAAGCGCAGCCCGACCCCGGTCGCGGCGTCGGTGATGACCCGGGTGCGCTCCTGCGGGCTGACGTCGAGGCTCGCGGCGTCGAGGTTGCCCGAGGCGACGAGGTCGGTGATCGAGGGCTTGACCCGCGGCGAGACCTGCACGCCGGGGGCGATGCCGGCGAACTGCGCGGACACGCTGCCGACGACCGTGTCGGTGCCGATGTGCGACCGGTCCGTCCAGCTCGGGGACAGGCGCACGTCCGCGGCGTAGTAGTCGGTCTCGACGGTCACGGGCCACAGCGAGGCGGTGACGAGCCCGCCGGTGACGACCGCGGCGACGAGCGCCAGGGTCGCCGCGACGAGGCGCAGGCGGGCGGTCCAGGACATGCGGCCCACTGTAGGCAGAGTCGACCTGAACCCCAGTTGCTACTGACGAGTAATACGGTCTAGGGTCAGCGCATGGAAGCTGATGCCATCGTCGTGGGCCACGGGCTGGCCGGACTCGTCGCGACCGCGGAGCTGGCGGATGCCGGCCGCAAGGTCCTCCTCGTCGACCAGGAGAGCGTCGCCAACATCGGCGGTCAGGCGCACTGGTCCTTCGGCGGGCTCTTCTTCGTCGACAGCCCCGAGCAGCGGCGCATGGGCATCAAGGACTCGGCCGAGCTGGCCCACGGCGACTGGATGAACACCGCTGGCTTCGATCGCGAGGAGGACCACTGGCCGCGGCAGTGGGCGCAGGCCTACCTCGACTTCGCGGGCGGGGAGAAGCGGGCCTGGCTGCACGAGCAGGGCATGCGCTGGTTCCCCATCGTCGGCTGGGCCGAGCGCGGCGACGGCTCGGCCCACGGCCACGGCAACTCCGTGCCCCGCTTCCACATCACGTGGGGGACCGGTCCCGGGGTTGCCGCTCCCTTCGTCCGCAGGGTCGAAGAGGCCCGTGAGCGTGGGCTGGTGACCTATGCCCACCGGCACCGCGTGGACGAGATCATCGTCGAAGGGGGTGCCGTCACCGGTGTCCGTGGGGTCGAGCTCGCGCCCGACGACGCCGAGCGTGGCGTGGCGAGCAACCGCGACAGCATCGGTGGCTTCGAGCTGCGGGCCCCCGTCGTCCTCGTCGCCTCGGGCGGCATCGGCGGCAACCACGACCTCGTGCGCGCCAACTGGCCCGAGCGCCTCGGCACGCCGCCGAAGCACATGGTGACCGGCGTGCCGGCGCACGTCGACGGTCGGATGATCGCCATCACCGAGGCCGCCGGCGGCAACCTCATCAACCGCGACCGGATGTGGCACTACGTCGAAGGGATCCGCAACTGGGACCCCATCTGGGCCGGCCACGGCATCCGGATCCTGCCCGGGCCGAGCTCGATGTGGCTCGACGCCGAGGGCAACCGGCTGCCGGCGCCGCTCATGCCCGGCTACGACACCCTCGGCACGCTCGAGCACCTGCGCGCCACCGGTCACGACCACTCGTGGTTCGTCACCAACCGGTCCGTCGCGGGCAAGGAGTTCGCCCTCTCCGGCTCGGAGCAGAACGAGGACCTCACCGGCAAGGACGTCGCCGGGGTCCTGCGCAAGCGCTCGCTCGCCGACGTCACGCCGTCGATGCAGGCCTTCCTCGACCATGGCGCCGACTTCGTCCAGGCCGACACCGTCGAGGAGCTTGTCGCGAAGATGAACGAGCTCGTCGAGGAGGGGGAGCCGCGGCTCGACGCCGCGCACGTCAAGCGGCAGCTCGACGAGCGCGACGCCCAGCTGGACAACCCCTATGGCAAGGACGCGCAGATCGCCGCTATGCGGGTCGCCCGCGCCTACCGCGGCGACAAGATCTCCAAGCGCGCCTACCCGCCGCACAAGCTGCAGGACCCGAAGAAGGGTCCGCTCGTCGGCGTCAAGCTGCACGTCCTCTCCCGCAAGACGCTCGGTGGCTTCGAGACCGACCTGTCCTCGCGGGTCCTCGGTCACGACGGCGCGCCGGTGCCGGGCCTCTACGCCGCCGGCGAGGCGGCCGGCTTCGGCGGTGGCGGCCTGCACGGCTACCGCGCCCTCGAGGGGACCTTCCTCGGCGGCTGCATCTTCTCCGGGCGCACGGCCGGTCGGGCGATGGCGCAGGAGATCGGCGACTGATCCGGCCTTCACTGGCCCACACCGAGGCGTAGGGTGACGGCGGTCACGACAGAAGGGGGACCGCTGCATGCGGGCAGCGTTGCGGTACCGCAGGGGGCAGGTCATCGCGCTTGTCCTCGTCTCCGCCCTCGTGACGACCTGTGCGGTCTTCGCGCCCGTCTTCGCGCGGAGCGTCGACCAGGGGCTGCTGCGGGTGCACCTCACCGAGGCCGACCCGGCGACGACGGCCACGACGATGACCCGTCCGCGCACCTCGACCGAGCGCACCCTCATGCCGCAGACCCTCGCCGACGAGGTGCCCGCCGGTCTGCAGGCCGTCTCGGGCGAGCCCATCACCGGGCTGCGCTACGCGACCAACCTCAGCCCGGCGAAGGGCCGCAAGGCTTCGCCGGCCCTGCTGCGCACCCGCTCCGGCCTGTGCGACCACGTCGAGATCGAGGGGCGCTGCCCGCGGCAGGGCGGTGAGGTCGTCGTCTCCGCGGCGGACGCCAAGGCCTGGGGGTGGAGGCAGGGCACCGAGCTGCTCATCCCGCAGGCGAAGTACTCGCGCTTCGACCCCGACGAGCCCGACGTGCCGCTCGAGGTCGTCGGCATCTACTCCGTGCCCGACGAGGACGCCGACTACTGGCTGGGCAACCGGCCGGACGGCAAGTCCGGCGTCCCGCACCCCGACCTCGACAACCTCCCGGGGCTCGACGACCTCTTCACCGTCGACGCGACCTTCGCCGACGCACTGCCGACTGCCTCCGTCAGCGTCGACCTGCCGCTCGACACCTCCAAGGCCACCCTCGACTCGCTGCCCCGTGCTGCGGCCGCCGTCGAGGATCTCGGCGAGGAGCACCCCGAGATCACCGTGAGCGAGTCCGCCGGGACGATCGTCTCCGGCATCGAGACCGGACGCTCGCAGACCGCGGTCATCGTCCCCTTCGTCATGGTGCAGCTGGCGCTGCTGTCGGTGCTCGTGCTCTTCCTCGTCGCCCAGTCCGCCGTCGACCAGCGGCGCCACGACGTCGCCCTCGCCCGGCTGCGCGGACGCTCACGCTCGGGCGCCCGGCGACTGCTGCTCGGCGAGCTCGTCGTGCCGGTCCTGCTCGGACTGCCCCTCGGCGTCGTCGCCGCCATGCTGCTCGCCCTCGGGGTGCGGGCGCTCATGCTGCCGGGGGGCATCCCCTTCGAGATCCCGCTCGCGGTCGTCCCGTGGACGCTCGGGGCGCTGCTGCTGTCGGTGCTCGCCGTGCACCTCGCCTCGCGGCCCGTGCTGCGCGAGCCGGTCAACGACCTGCTGCGCTCGGTGCGGCGACCGGTGCGGGTGGCTCCGCCGTCGTCGAGATCGTCGTCGTGGTCCTCGCCGCCGTCGGGGTCGTCGGGCTCGCGACCCGGCGCGCTCAG
>NZ_JBNFOF010000165.1:0-7137 GCF_057364645.1 Janibacter sp. CFPM2_SD2 | reverse complement strand
CGCGAGCGAGGAGCCCGGCTCGGCCGCCGCGAGCACCTGCTCGCCGGACCGCGGCCAGACGCGCCCCGCGCGGCGGTCCTGCTCCTCCCTGCGGCAGCAGGACCCGGATGACGCGGTTGGTCAGGTGCAGGCCGGCGCGGGAGAAGATCGAGTCGTTGGTCTCGGTGACCAGGGCCGCCTCGCCGAGGTCGACGAGCAGGCGCGGGTCGACCTGGGCGAGCGCGACGCCGTCGCGCAGGCCGACCCAGATGACGGCTCGCGCCTGGGCATCGGTCATCGCCGGCAGCTCGGTGCGCAGTGCGGCGAGCGACTGCTCGTCGAGCAGCGGGGTGGCCCAGGTGCGGTCGCCGGCATTGGGCAGCACGAGCGGGGCGGCGAGGTCGACGCCCTCGAGCGGGGCCGAGTCGGCGTCGAGGGTCAGGGTCGTGCGGGAGGTCTCGGCGCCCTGGGCATAGGTCGCGACGCGACGGCGTGCGGCCGCTGCGCGGGGTGCCCCGCGGGTGCCTGCCGCGTGACCGTGCCGGCCGCCCGGTCCACGGCGATGGTGTCGACGCCGGAGGTCTCGAGCCAGGCGGCGCTCCACGCCGCGAGGTCCTGCCCGCTCGCGCGGGACATCGCCGCGAGGAAGGCCGCGAGCGTGCCGTTGCCGAAGGAGTGCGCGGTCAGGTAGTCGCGGATCCCCTCGAGGAAGGCCTCGTCGCCGATGAACTCGATGAGCTGACGGATGACGGCCGCGCCCTTGGCGTAGGAGATGCCGTCGAAGTTGGCCAGGGCCGACTTCGCGTCGGGCGCGGGCGAGCCGGCGACCGGGTGGGTCGAGGGCGAGCGCTCGGCGCCGTAGCCCCACGACTTGCGCGACATCGTCGAGTCGACCCAGGCCTCGGTGTACTCCGTGGCCTCGACGAGGCAGCGGTGGGCCATGTACTCGGCGAAGGACTCGTTGAGCCACAGGTCGTCCCACCACCGGGGGCTGACGAGGTCGCCGAACCACATGTGCGCCATCTCGTGGCTGATCGTGTTGGCCCGGGTGAGCATCTCGTCGCGGCCCACCGCCCCGCGGTAGAGGTAGGCATCGCGCAAGACGACGCACCCCGGGTTCTCCATCGCGCCGGCGTTGAACTCCGGGACGAAGACCTGGTCGTAGTCGTCGAAGGGATAGCGGATGCCGAAGATCGAGTGGAAGTAGTCGAAGCTGCGTCGGGTCACCTCGAGCATCTCGGGCGCGTGCTCCTCGAGCTGCTGGCGAAGGGAGCGCCGCGCCCAGAGCCCGAGCTTGATGCCGTCGTGCTCGTCGGTCACGGACACGTAGGGTCCGGCGCACAGCGCGACGAAGTAGGTCGACAGCGGCTGGGTCTGGGCGAGGTGCCACACCCCGCCGTCGGCGATCTGGCCGGAGCCGTTGCCGATGACGTGCCACTCCTGCGGCGCCTTGACGCACACCGCGTAGGGCGCCTTGACGTCGGGCTGGTCGATGCACGCGAAGACCGCCGGGGCGGCATCGAGGAAGAGGTGGCTGAAGACGTAGTCCTCCCCGTCGGCGGGGTCGGTCGCCCGGTGCAGCCCCTCGCCGTCGTGGCTGTAGGCCATCGTCGCCTCGACCTCGACGACGTGGTCTCCCGCCGTCACCGTCAGGGGCAGCCGCCCCTCGTCGAGGGTCGTCACGTCGATCTCGGCGCCGTCGAGGCTCGCGCGGTGCAGGGTCCGCGGCTTGACGTCGACGAAGGTCGTGCCGTCACCGCTCGCCGTGAGGTGGATGCGGGTCACCGACCCGAAGGTCTGCGGCCCACGGTCGAGATCGAGCTCGACCTCCATGAGCGACACGGTGAGCAGGTCTGCGCGGGCGACGGCTTCGTCGCGGGTCAGGGAAGGCACACCGGCATCCTGTCACCCCCTTCGTCCGAAGGGGGTGAGCCACATCGTGGACGTCGGTGGCTCTCCGGTCGCGAGACCCCACCGACAGGTGTCTACTGCTCGGTAGCGACAGCGCCGTCGACCATGGGAGACATCGTGACCGAACCTCAGCCCAGCATCGAGAGCACCTCGTCGGGCCCGAGCCGTCGTGCCTTCATGGGCTACGTCATCGCCGGGGCCACGCTCGTCACCGGGGCCGAGATGAGCCTGGGTGCACCGACCGCGGAGGCGGTCGTGCCCACCCCGCCGCAGCCGGCGGAGATCCTCGATCTCAACGACCTGCTCACCCTCGCCGCGGCCCCGACGGCCGCCCTCATCACGTGACGATCGGCACCGACGGACGCGCCTCCTTCGCCCTGCCGCGGGCCGAGGTGGGCCAGGGCATCGTCACCTCCACCGCGATGATCATCGCCGAGGAGCTCGACCTGCCCGTCGACCGCGTCGACGTCACCCTGGCGCCGGCCCGACCGGAGCTGCTCTTCAACCAGCTGACGGGCGGGTCCAACACGACGATCTCGACGTACACGCCGATCCGAGTCGCCGCCGCGCTGGCCCGACAACAGCTGCTCAAGGCCGCCGCGACCGTCCTCGGGACCACGGTCGACGCGCTGACCATCAAGGCGGGTGTCATCACCGACGCCGTGGGCAATGCGCTCACCTTCGGCGAGCTGTCGTCCAAGGCGGCGGCCACCACGACCACCCGGGCCTCGGTGACCCTCAAGGACGCCTCCGATCGCACCGTCGTCGGCACCCCGCAGGGGCGGACCGACGCCCGGGACGCGGTGACCGGCGCGAAGACCTTCGCCATGGACGTCAAGGTCCCCGACGCCCTGCCGACGATGGTCTGCCGACCGCCGACGCACAACGGACGCCCCGTCGCGCTGCGCAATGCCGCCGACATCGAGGCCATGCCGGGCGTCACCGACGTCGTCAAGGTCGCCACCGGCATCGCGGTGCGCGCCCGGACCTTCGGCCAGTGCATCGACGCGATCCAGCAGATGGACGTCGAGTGGGAAGGGGGCCGCCTCGCCGGCGCCACCGACGCCTCCGTGCTCGAGGGCGTGAAGAAGGCCGAGCTGCCCATGCTCACCCCCAAGGTGTCGCTGCTCGCCAAGAAGATCGACGCTTCCTTCACCTTCCGCTTCCGCAGCAACTCCTCGCTCGAGCCCAACTGCGCGATCGCCGACGTGCGCTCCGACTCGGCGACGATCTGGGGCTCGCTGAAGTCCCCCGTCGTCGCGCAGGAGAACATCGCGCTCGAGCTCGGCCTGCCGGTGTCGAAGGTCAAGGTCCACGTCACCCAGGGCGGGGGCTCCTTCGGGCGCAAGCTCTTCCACGACGCCGCGCTCGAGGCCGCCCGCATCTCGAAGGCGATGGGCAAGCCGGTGCGCCTCATGTGGCACCGCGCCGACGAGCCCCGGCAGGGCCGGCTGCACCCGATGGCGACCTCTCGGGTCCGGGCGGCCTACCTCGGCGGCGACGTGCTCTCCTTCGAGCAGAAGCACACGAGCGTCACGACCGACTTCGGCCACGGCCTCGGCGACATCATCACCAACCACGCGGCCAAGCTGCCCGTCGGCCAGATGACCTTCGCGCAGACGATCTTCGCCCTGACCCAGGAGGTGCCCTACAACTTCGGGGCCGTGAGCCAGACGCTCACCGAGACCGACGACCGCTTCAACACCGGCAGCATGCGCCAGATCTACTCCCCCGACGTGCGCTGCGCCAACGAGCTCGTCATCGACGAGCTGGCCCGGCGGATGCGGATGGACCCCGTCGCCTTCCGCCGGAAGTTCCTGCGGGACAAGCGCACCCGGGCCGTGCTCGACAAGGCCGCCGAGGTCGGCGAGTGGGGCCGCTCCCTGCCCGACGGCGTCGCCCAGGGCATCGCGGTCCACAAGGAGTACAAGGGCGCGACCGCCTGCCTCGTCGAGATCGACTGCCGCCCCGAGACGGTGAACCGCACGGTCCGCGATGCCGTCACCGGGCCGCGGGTCACCAAGGTCGTCTTCGCCGTCGACGCCGGCCTGGTCATCAACCCCACGGGCCTCGAGGCCAGATGCTCGGTGGCGTCATGGACGGCATCGGCCTGGCCCTGACGACGAGCTGCCACCTCGAGGAGGGCCACTTCCTCGAGGCCAGCTGGGACAACTACTTCTACACGCGGCAGTGGAACGTCCCACCCGAGATCACCGTCGAGATCATGCCGTCGGACTCGCAGCAGCCCGGCGGCGCGGGCGAGGCGGGCGTCGCGTCGAGCTTCGCCGCGATCGCCTGCGCCTACGCGCGCGCCACGGGCCGCATGCCGACCGAGTTCCCCATCAACCACCCCGACCCGATCAGCTTCGAGGTCAAGAGCTTCGTCCCCTCCGTCCCGCAGTCGCCGACCGACGGCCTCGACCACACCCGCTGAGGAGCGCGCCATGTCCAGCCACACCTTCGTCCTCAACGGCGAAAAGGTCACCGTCGACGTCGAGCCGGGCGTGCGCCTGCTGTGGGTCCTGCGCGACGTCCTCGGGGTCACCGGCCCCAAGTACGGGTGCGGGATCAACGTCTGCAAGGCCTGCACGAGCCACATCAACGGCAAGGCCTTCAACCCCTGCGCCGTGCCCGTCGACCAGATCAAGGAGACCGACGAGGTCACGACGATCGAGGGTCTCGCCGACACCGTCGACGGCGACCTGCACCCCATGCAGGAGGCCTGGATCGAGCACGACGTCGCGCAGTGCGGCTACTGCCAGCCGGGCCAGATCATGGCCGCGGTCGCGCTCGTGCGCAAGGTGCAGCGCGAGGGCCGCGCGATCACCGAGGCCGACCTCGACACGATCCGCAATGTCTGCCGCTGCGGGACCTATCCACGCATCCGCGACGCGATCAAGGACGGCGCCCAGCGCATGTGATGCACCCGGGGGTCACCGCAGGTGGTGGCCCCCGGCCATGCCCTCGAGGCGCGCGATCCGCTGGTCCATCGGCGGGTGGGTCGAGAAGAGCTTGCCCACGTCGCGGGCGCTGAAGGGGTTGGCGATCATCATGTGACTCGCGTTCTGCAGCTGCGGCGTCGGCTCGAGCGGCGCGCGCTGCACGCCGCCCTCGAGCTTGCGCAGGGCCGAGGCCAGAGCGAGCGGGTCACCGGTGAGCCTGGCGCCGTCCTCGTCGGCGTCGTACTCACGGGTGCGCGAGATCGACATCTGGATGACCATCGCGGCGATGGGCGCGAGCAGCGCGACCGCGATGCCGGCGATGGGATTGCGGTCGCGGTCGCCGCCGAACCACAGGGCCATCGAGGCGACGGAGGAGATGACTCCGGCGATCGCCCCGGCGACCGAGCCGGTGAGGATGTCGCGGTTGTAGACGTGCATGAGCTCGTGGCCGAGCACTCCGCGCAGCTCGCGCTCGTCGAGCAGCTGGAGGATTCCCTCGGTGCAGCACACGGCGGCGTGCTGAGGGTTGCGCCCGGTGGCGAAGGCATTGGGCGCGGCGGTCGGGCTGACGTAGAGCCGCGGCATCGGCTGCCCGGCGCGCTGGCTGAGCTCCTCGACGATGCGGTACATCTGCGGGAACTGCTGCGGATCGGCGGGCTGGGCACGCATCGCCCGGATCGCGAGCTTGTCGGAGTTCCAGTAGCTGTAGGCGGTCGTGGCCAGGCCGATGAGGGCGAAGATCCACACGTAGCGCGCACCGGCGAGGGCGTAGCCGACGAGGATGAGCAACGCGAAGATCGAGCCGAAGAGGCCGGCGGTCTTCAGACCGTTGTAGTGGTTGTGCATGTCATCCCCAACGCTCGCAGGGGGTCACGGCGTTCCCGTCCCCAGCAGCAGGACGGGCACGAGGGTGGCGGCGAGCAGCACGACCCCGGTGACGACGGCGACGACGGTCGCGGTCCGATCGGTCCGCTCGGGCGGCCGGTGCTCGTCGCCGGGCTGCAGCACGAGCGCCACCCAGCGCAGGTAGACGGCCAGGCCGATGACCGCGGCGACGACGGCCGGCAGAGCCACCCACCACAGGCCTCGGTGGCGAGGGGGCGCAGCGCCATGACCTTGGCGAGCAGGCCGGCGACGCCCGGCGGCAGGCCGGCCATCGTGAGCAGCGCGAGGGTGAGGACGGCGGCGTGCACGGGCCGGCGGCGCAGCAGCCCGCGGTCGTCGTCGAGGCGTCGCGGACCGTCGACCGACAGGGCGGCGACGACGGCCAGGGCGGCGACGACCGCGACGACGTAGACGGCGAGGTAGCCGACGGCGGCGAAGGTGTCGCCGGCAACGAGCGGGGCGAGGATCCAGCCGCCCTGGGTGACCCCGGACCAGGCGATGAGGCGAAGGGGGTCGCTCGCCCCGAGCGCGAGCACCGCACCCCCGATCATGGAGACGACGGCGAGCACGCCGAAGGCCGGGGTCGCGGCCGCGCGCACGCTGGCTGCACCGTCGGTGACGGCGACGAGCCCACCGACGGCGGCGACGGTCGAGACGCCCGCGAGGAGCATCGCCACCTCGAGCCCGGCGCGGGGATAGTCGCCGGCGCCCAGGCGTGGAAGGGCACGAGCGAGAGCTTGAAGCCGACGGCCGCGAGGAGCAGGACGACCGCGAGGGTCAGCACGGCGCGGGTCTCCCCCGTCTGACCGGCCGCCCACGAGGCGACCCCGCTCAGGCGCAGGCTCCCGGTCGCGGTGACCACAGCCCGGCGCGACGACCGCCACGGCGAAGCTCGCGACGGACGTCGTCACCAGCTGCATCGCCCCGCTGTCGCGCCGCCGCGCAGGACCGCGAGCGCGACGATGGGCAGCGTGGCCAGCTCGAGGCCGACGAGCCAGGTGCCGAGGTCGTGCGCGACCGAGACGGTGCACGCGCCGGTGACGGTCGCCAGGAGCAACGCGGCCTCGACGGCGCCGTCGGGGCGGTGGGTCGTGCCGTCCTCGAGCGAGGGCACGCCACGCTGCCGGGCGAGCAGGACGAGCACGGCGAGACCGGCCGCGCCGGCGAGCGCCTGGAGCAGTGCACCCGACTGGCTCACCCGCAGCAGGCACTCGCTCGCCTGCGTGCCCGGCGGCGGGGTGAGGCTCATGGCAGGGTCCCCGGGCCGGCACAGGGTCGTGACCTCGCCGCCCCCGGAGCTGCACGCGCAGGGCGAGAGCGGTACCGAGCGAAGACGAGGAGCCGCGAGGGCCGCCAGCAGGATCGCGGGCAGGCGACGTCGCGGGGCGAGGGCGTCGACCGCGAGGACGAGCACGGCCCG
>NZ_JBNFOF010000164.1:0-7142 GCF_057364645.1 Janibacter sp. CFPM2_SD2 | reverse complement strand
CCCGCAGGCCGGCCGAGCCAGGGCCAGGCCGAGATCTCCGCGGCCTCGGCGAGCGGAGCCTCCCGGGCCGCGACCCACCCGGCCCCGAGGGTGTGGGTGAGCGCGAGGCTGATGAGCACGTAGAGCGCGAGCACGATGCCCAGGGAGATCGCCACGGCGCGGGGGATCGTGCGGCGCGGCTCGACGACCTCCTCGCCGAGGGTGGCCACGCGGGCATAGCCGGCGAAGGCGAAGAAGAGGAAGCCCACGGCCTGGGCGACGCCGAGCGCGCCACCGGAGCCGGGCGGCGTCGGCGGGGGGCGTGTCGGCGGTGACCGGCGGGCTGGTGAGCAGCACGACGACGAAGACGAGGACGAGCGCGATGACGGTCAGGGCGATGACCCGCGCGACGCCGGCCGAGCGCTGGATGCCCTGGAGGTCGAGCGCGAGGACCGCGAGCACGACGACGACGGCGACGGCCTGCGACCACCCCGGGGCGATGTGCACGCCGATGGTCAGGGCCATCGCGGCGCACGAGGCGATCTTGCCGCTGATGAATCCCCAGCCCGCGAGGTGACCCCACTTGACCCCGAGTCGCTCGCGGCCGTAGACGTAGGCGCCGCCCGACTCCGGGTAGAGAGCCGCCAGCCGTGCGGTGGAGGTCGCATTGGCGGTGGCGAGCAGCCCCGCGACGACGACGGCGACGAGCAGCAGCGAGCCGGCCTGGGCGGCGGCCGGGGCGAAAGACGACGAAGAGCCCGGCCCCGAGCATCGAGGCCAGGCCCACACCCACGGCGTCGGTGAGCCCGAGCCGGCGGGAGAGGGCCTGGGAGGAGGCGCCCGACGAGGTCGTCATGTCCCCAGCCTGCCGTATGGCCCGGTGACGGGGCGGCGGGACGCGACCGGTCGAGACCGGATCGTGGTCTGCCGCCGAGCCGTCGGGTCCGCCGGGAGCGCGCGCCTCAGGAGCCCTTGGCCGCCAGCCGGGCGGCACCGATGATGCCGGCCTTGTTCTTCAGCTTCGCCGGCACGATCGGGGTGCGCAGGTCGAGCAGCGGCAGGAAGGTGTCGGCCTGCTTGCTGACCCCGCCCCCGACGACGAAGAGGTCCGGCCACAGCAGCGCCTCGAGCCGCGAGTAGTAGGCCTGCAGGCGCTCCGCCCACTGCTCCACCGTCAGGTCGTCGCGCTCGCGCACCGACTCGGCGGCGCGGGTCTCCGCGTCGTGGCCGTCGACCTCGATGTGCCCGAGCTCGGTGTTGGGCACGAGCCGACCGTCGACGATCAGGGCGGTGCCGATGCCGGTGCCGAGGGTGGTGAGGACGACGGTGCCCTTCTCTCCCTTCGCCGCGCCGTAGTAGCGCTCGGCGACCCCGGCGGCGTCGGCGTCGTTGACGAGGTGGACCTCGCGGCCGAGCCGGTCGCTGAAGAGCTCGTCGGCGTCGACGCCGATCCACGACTTGTCGATGTTGGCCGCGGTCTGGACGACGCCGTGCATGACGACCGCGGGGATCGTGATGCCCAGAGGCAGGTCCTTCTTCACCGCGAAGTGGTCGGCGATCTGGGCGACGACGTCGCACAGCGCCTCGGGGGTGGACTCCTCCGGCGTCGCGATGCGCAGCCGGTCGTCGGTGAAGCTGCCCTTGTCGAGGTCGACGGGGGCACCCTTGATGCCGCTGCCGCCGATGTCGATGCCCAGGGCGTCGGGCTTCTTGCTCATCGTGTGCCTGCCTTCAGGGGAGGGTGAGGATCTCGTTGCCGTCGTCGGTGATGAGGATCGTGTGCTCGAACTGCGCCGAGCGCCGAAGGTCACGGGTGACGACGGTCCAGCCGTCGTCCCACAGGTCCCAGTCGGGGGTGCCGAGGTTGAGCATCGGCTCGATGGTGAAGGTCATGCCGGGCTCGATGACCGTCGCGTGCTCCGGGGCCGCGTCGTAGTGCGGCACGACGAGCCCGGAGTGGAAGCTCGTGCCGATGCCGTGGCCGGTGTAGTCGCGCACGACCCCGTAGCCGAAGCGGGCCGCGTAGCGCTCGATGACCCGGCCGATGATGTTGATCTGCCGCCCGGGCAGGGCCGCCTTGATCCCGCGCAGCATCGCCTCGTGGGTGCGCTCGACGAGCAGTCGCGACTCCTCGGCGACGTCACCGGCGAGGAAGGTCGCGTTGGTGTCGCCGTGCACGCCGCCGACGTAGGCCGTGATGTCGATGTTGACGATGTCGCCGTCCTCGATCCGCCGCGAGTCCGGGATGCCGTGGCAGACGACCTCGTTGACCGAGGTGCACAGCGACTTCGGGAAGCCCCGGTAGCCCAGGGTCGACGGGTAGGCCCCGTGGTCGAGGAGGTACTCGTGACCGATCCGGTCGACCTCGTCGGTCGTCACGCCGGGGGCGACGGCGGCACCGGCCGCGGCCAGGGCCTGCGCCGCGATGCGCGACGCGTGCCGCATCCGCTCGATGGTCTCGGCGTCCTTGATCTCGCTGCCGTCGAAGGGGGCCGGTGCCGGGCGGTCGACGTACTCCGGCCGGCGGATCGTGGCGGGCACGGACCGACGGGGGGAGACCTCACCGGGTGTCACGGTTGCGGCAGCGGCAGGCATGCGGTGAAGTCTAGGCAACGAGCGCGCGACGGATGCGCTCCGGTCCGCGGCCACCCGCGAGAGAGGACGGCACGACAGATGGCGTACTGGTTCAACATCGAGACCAAGCAGGTCGAGACCGACGACAACCGCTCCCAGGGCGAGGACGTCATGGGGCCCTACGAGACCGAGGCCGAGGCCGCGGCCGCGCTCGCCACCGCCGCGGCCAAGACCGAGGCCTGGGACGAGCAGGACCGCAAGGACCGCGAGTGGGAGACCGGCGACGCCGGCGCCTGACCGCTCCTGCCGACGACATGACGAAGGGAGGGTCCGCACCGGGGTGCGGACCCTCCCTTCGTCGCGGTGTCAGCGGGGCCGGTGCACCGTGAGCGCGTAGGAGCCGTCACCGGGCCAGCGCTGCGCGTCCCACGTCGCGTAGCGCTGCACGAGCGAGAGGTCGGCGGCGAAGGCCGCCTGCTCGTAGTCCTCGGCCGAGACGGCGGCGGCGCCCTGCGGCTGGTGCCCCGGCAGGGACCAGCCGGCGACGAGCCGCCCGTCCGTCGCCAGGTGCGCACGCATCCGGCGCAGCACGTCGACGAGGGTGCCGTCGGCGAGGAAGGGCACGACATTGCCCGCGAGGAGGACGACGTCGAAGGTCTGCGTCGACAGCGACAGCGTCGCGAGGTCGGCGTGGACGAAGCGCGTGACGACATCGCGCTCCCGGGCGACCTCGACCATCGCCGCATCGGCATCGACCCCCACGACGTCGTGCCCGAGGCGGGTCAGCTCGGTCGCGACCCGGCCGGTGCCGCACCCCGCGTCGAGGATGCGGGCAGGCGGCTCGTGCAGCGCGTGGACGAAGCGGGCCTCGCCGTCGAGGTCGGCACCGCCGCTCGCCAGCTCGTCGAAGCGCCGCTGGTAGGCGTGCGCGGCATCGATCCCGCCCGACACCTCCGACCACCGGGTGCGGATCTCGGGCAGGTCGTCGGGAGCCATCGTCAGCTCTCGAAGGAGTGCTCTGCGGCGGGGAAGCTGCCGTCCGCGACGTCGGCGGCGTAGGCACGGGCGGCGTCGCCGAGCACCGTCGCGAGGTCGGCGTATCGCTTGACGAAGCGCGGTGCCTTGCCGGTGCGCAGGCCGGCCATGTCCTGCCAGACGAGGACCTGGGCGTCGCAGTCGGGGCCGGCGCCGATGCCGATGGTCGGGATGCGCAGCTCGCGGGTGACCTCGGCGGCGGAGGGCGCCGGCACCATCTC
The DNA here is from genome assembly GCF_057364645.1 of Janibacter sp. CFPM2_SD2. NCBI lineage: Bacteria > Bacillati > Actinomycetota > Actinomycetes > Micrococcales > Intrasporangiaceae > Janibacter > Janibacter sp. CFPM2_SD2. Next base: position 3,333 of record NZ_JBNFOF010000164.1, on the reverse strand, counting down.
CATGACGACGGCGAAGGCGCCGGCCGCCTGCACGGCGCGGGCGTCCTCGAGCAGCTTCGCCGCGGCCTCGCCGCGGCCCTGGACGCGGTAGCCGCCGAGGGTGTGCTCGCTCTGCGGGGTGAAGCCGATGTGCGCCATGACGGGGATGCCCCCCTTCGTCATCCGCTCGATCGTCGGCGCCATCTCGGCGCCGCCCTCGAGCTTGACCGCGTGCGCCAGGCCCTCCTTCATGAGACGGGCCGCGGAGAGGTAGCCCTGCTCGGGAGAGGCCTGGTAGGTGCCGAAGGGGAGGTCCGCCACGACGAGCGCGCTCGCCGCCGCGCCGGCGACGGCGCGGGTCAGCGGGATCATCTCGTCGAGGGTCACGGGGACGGTGGTCTCGTAGCCGTAGACGTTGTTGCCGGCGGAGTCGCCGACGAGCAGCACGGGGATGCCGGCGCCGTCGAAGACCTGCGCGGCGTACATGTCGTAGGCGGTGAGCATGGCCCAGCGCTCGCCGCGCTCCTTCATCGCCTGCAGGTGGGGGATGCGCACCCGCTTGGGGGCGATGGGGGCCGGGGAGGACCCGGAGCCGTAGGGGGCGGTCGTCTCGCTCATGGCACCACCCTAGGGCCCGGGGGTCGGCCCCCCTTCGTCGTCCTCGCTCAGGGGCGTTGCGACGGACGGTGAGGCCCGAAGAGTAAAGATTCCTTCAGGAAATCCGGTGGAGTCTCCCAAAAGCCGTCAGATCTTGATTGGGTGCGCATACCCCTGTGGCAGGAGCCACATCATTCCCCTGGAGGATTCGTGAAGAGACGTCACACCCACGTCGTGTCAGGTCTCGCCGCGTCCGCTCTCGTGCTCACCCTCGCGCCCATGGCCGCGAGTGCTGGGACGACCGCCGGCGTGGCGCCCGAGGACCCTGCTGCCTCGACCGCCCGGCACGACGACCTGCCCAACCCGCTCGGTGATGCGCAGCGCGAGCTGCGCAAGGACGCCGTCGACCAGCTGCTGGCCGGCGAGGCCAAGGTGGTCACCAAGAACGGCACCAAGGTCATCGAGGTCAAGAGCAAGGACAAGGCGGAGCGGCACACCACCGCCGCGGGTGTCACCAAGGACAAGGGCCCCAAGGGGCGCACGAAGTACGTCCAGTACGACGTCAACCGCGAGGCCTCGGTCTTCACGATCCTCACGGACTTCGGCGACCAGACGATCCCGGAGGCCGGCGGCGAGGCCGGCCCGGTCAACAACGAGATCCCCGAGCCGGACCGCGCCAACAACAACTCGACGATCTGGGACGACAACTTCGGTCGCGACCACTACCTCGACCTGATGTTCGGCGAGGGCAAGGAGTCCTTCAAGGACTTCTACCTCAAGCAGTCCAACGGTCGCTTCCTCACCAAGGGCGACGTCAGCGACTGGGTGACCGTCCCCTACAACGAGGCCCGCTACGGCTCCAACGAGCTCGCCTCCGAGGCCGACGGCTACTGGAACTACGTCAAGGACACCGCGCAGGCCTGGTACGACGACCAGGTCGCCCAGGGCAAGTCCAACGCCGAGATCCAGGACTACCTCGCGCAGTTCGACGTCTGGGACCGCTACGACTTCGACGGTGACGGCGACTTCAACGAGCCCGACGGCTACATCGACCACTTCCAGGCGATCCACGCCGGTGAGGGCGAGGAGGCCGGCGGCGGTGCCCAGGGTGAGGACGCCATCTGGAGCCACCGCTGGTACGCCTACAGCAACAACGTCGGCAAGACCGGCCCCGCGCAGAACAAGCTCGGCGGTGTGCCGCTGGGTGACTCCGGTATCTGGATCGGTGACTACACGACCGAGCCCGAGAACGGCGGTCTGGGTGTCTTCACCCACGAGTTCGGCCACGACCTCGGTCTGCCCGACCTCTACGACACCGCGGGTGGCGACAACGGCACCGGCTTCTGGACCCTGATGTCCGGTGGCTCGTGGCTCAACGACGGCACCGAGGACATCGGCTCCAGCCCGGGCTACATGGGTGCCTGGGAGAAGCTGCAGCTCGGCTGGCTCGACTACACGACGGTCAACCCCGGCGAGAAGAAGAACTTCAAGCTCGGCCCGGCCGACCGTGACGACGCCAAGCTCGCGCAGGCCGCTGCGGTCGTCCTGCCCAAGGAGACCGTCGAGACCGACTACAACACCCCGCACTCGGGCAGCTACGAGTGGTGGTCCGGGTCGGACAACGATCTCAACACCTCGCTCACCCGCGAGATCGACCTCACCGGGGCGACGTCGGCCGACCTGACCGCGCAGCTGGCCCTGAGCACCGAGGCCGACTACGACTACCTCTACACCGAGGTCAGCACCGACGGCGGTTCCTCGTGGGAGGAGCTGTCCGCGGACGACGGCGGCGACCTGTCGTGGAACGAGGTCTCCCACGACCTGAGCGCCTACGCGGGCAAGAAGATCCTCTTCCGCTGGCGCTACCAGACCGACGGCGGCGTCTCGGAGAAGGGCGCCTTCGTCGACGACATCACGATCACCGTCGACGGTGCGACTGTGCTGTCCGACGACGTCGAGTCCGGTGACAACGGCTGGACGGCCGACGGCTGGACCCGCATGTCGGGCTCCACGTCCGAGGAGGTCCAGAGCTACTACCTCGCCGAGAACCGCGTGTACTCCGGGTACGACAAGAACCTCAAGACCGGTCCGTACAACTTCGGCTGGGCCACGACCCGTCCCGACTGGGTCGAGCGCTTCCCGTACCAGGACGGCCTGCTCGTCTGGTACATCAACAACGCCTACGCCGACAACAACACGAGCACGCACCCCGGCTACGGCCAGGTCCTGCCCGTCGACGCGCGGCCGACCCCTGTCACCTTCCCGAACGGCGCGCTGCTCGGCAACCGCCGTCAGCCCTTCGACGCGACCTTCGGGACGCAGCGCACCGACGCGGTGACCTTCCACAACAAGGGCGTCGCGAGCCAGGTGCCGTCGCAGCCGGCGATCACCACCTTCGACGACTCCGACCCGGACCGCTACTGGTCCGAGCAGAACCCGTGGAGCTCGACGAAGGTGGCCGGTTCGGGCACGACCATCAGGGTCAAGAGCCAGTCCGGTGACAACGTCAACCTCCAGGTCCAGGCGGGCACCCGCTGATCTGAGCGTCACCACGACGGCCCGTCCCACCCCCTTCGTCGGGGTGGGGCGGGCCGTTGCTCGTGCGGCGCGGACCGGCCTGCGGACAACGGCGGCCATCGGTGGTTATGGTCGGCAGGGTGAACGCCGACGCCGACGTCCCGAGCCAGCCGTCCTCCCCGTCGAGCGGGCCCTCGTGGCCCGCGGCTGGGCCGACATCGACCTCGTCGAGCGGCTCGC
>NZ_JBNFOF010000163.1:0-7187 GCF_057364645.1 Janibacter sp. CFPM2_SD2 | reverse complement strand
CCCTGCACACCGGAGCGTGCGGGGCGACGGCGCGGCGTGCGTGCCATGTCGGCGATCAGCCCTTTGAAGCGCGGGAAGGCCCCCGGCGCCGGCGTAGACCGCCGCGTCGTCGAGCTCCTCCTCGATGCGCAGGAGCTGGTTGTACTTGGCGACGCGCTCGGAGCGGGCCGGGGCGCCGGTCTTGATCTGGCCGCAGTTGGTCGCGACGGCGAGGTCGGCGATCGTGACGTCCTCGGTCTCGCCGGAGCGGTGGCTCATCATCGAGGTGTAGCCGCTGCGGGTGGCCAGGGCGACGGCGTCCATCGTCTCGGTGAGCGAGCCGATCTGGTTGACCTTGACCAGGAGCGCGTTGGCCGCGCCGTCCTGGATGCCGCGGGCGAGCCGCTCGGGGTTGGTGACGAAGAGGTCGTCGCCGACGAGCTGGACCTTGTCACCGAGCTGCGTGGTCAGCTCCTGCCAGCCGGCCCAGTCGTCCTCGTCGAGCGGGTCCTCGATGGACACGAGCGGGTAGGCGTCGACGAGCTCGCCGTAGTAGGCCGCCATGTCCTGGGCGGACTTCTGCTGGCCCTCGAAGGTGTAGGTGCCGTTGTCGCAGAACTCGCTGGCGGCGACGTCGAGCGCGAGCGCGATCTGGGTGCCGGGCTCGTAGCCGGCCTGCTGGATCGCGGTGATGATCAGGTCGAGCGCCTCGCGGTTGCTCTCGAGGTTGGGGGCGAAGCCGCCCTCGTCGCCGAGGCCGGTCGACAGGCCCTTGTCCTTGAGCACGGCCTTGAGCGAGTGGTAGACCTCGGTGCCCCAGCGCAGCGCCTCGCGGAAGGAGGGGGCCCCGATCGGGCGATCATGAACTCCTGGATGTCGACGTTGGAGTCCGCGTGGGAGCCGCCGTTGAGGATGTTCATCATCGGCACGGGCAGCACGTGGGCGTTGGGGCCGCCGACGTAGCGGAAGAGCGGCAGACCGGCGGACTCGGCCGCGGCCTTGGCCACGGCGAGCGAGACGCCGAGGATCGCGTTGGCGCCGATCGTGCCCTTGTTGTCCGAGCCGTCGATGGCGAGCATCTCGCCGTCGACGAGGCGCTGCTCGCTGGCGTCGAAGCCGACGAGACGCGGGGTCAGGTCGTCCTCGATCGCGCGGACGGCGTCCTCGACGCCCTTGCCCAGGTAGCGGTTCTTGTCGCCGTCACGACGCTCGACGGCCTCGAAGGCGCCGGTCGACGCCCCGCTCGGCACCGCGGCGCGGGCGATGGTGCCGTCGTCGAGGGCGACCTCGACCTCGACGGTCGGGTTGCCGCGGGAGTCGAGGATCTCGCGGGCGCCAATTGCTTCGATGCTGGCCACTGCCGGCTCCTTGGTGGTGCTCGATACACGGGGAAGGTCGCCACGAGCGTAACGGCTCGGCCACGGCGCTTCGTGCTGCGACCCACCCCGCGGACGCGGGCGAAGGGAGGTCAGCCCGCCGCGAGCAGGTCGGCCAGTCGTCGTTGCTGGACGCCGTCGACGAAGTTGGCCGGCTCCAGCCAGGCATCGTGCGCGGCCCGCACCCGCGGCCAGTCGTCGACGGTCATGGCGAACCACGCGGTGTCGCGGGACCTCCCCTTCGTCACGACGTGCCGGCGGAAGGTGCCCTCGTAGGTGAAGCCGAGCCGCTCGGCAGCCCGTCGGGAGGGGGCGTTGAGGCTGTCGCACTTCCACTCGAGGCGCCGGTAGCCGAGATCGAAGACGTGCCGGGCGAGCAGCGACATCGCCTCGGTCGCGGCGGTCGTGCGCTGCAGTCGCGGGCCGAGCACGACGTTGCCGATCTCGACGACGCCGTGGGTCCGGTCGATGCGCATGAGGCTCACCACCCCGCAGGCGATCCCGTCTCCGTCGCGGACGAGCACCTCGACGGTGTCGCCGGCGAGCCGGCCGGCGACGTAGGCGGCGACGTCGTCGGGACGCTCCTCCTTGAGATAGGCCCACAAGGCGTCGTGGTCGGGCCCGGCGACCTCGGGCGCCAGCTCGGCGGCGTGCTCGGGCGCGAGCGGCTCGACGGTGCACCAGCGACCGGTGGTCGCCGGCAGGTCGGGTCGAGGCGGCGGGGTCCAGCCGTCGACCGCGGGGCCGATCGGCTGGTCGAAGGGAGTGAGCCGCACCTCGTCGCGGGAGGCCGGCGGCAGCACCGTCTCGCCGATCGGCCCGGGGTTGACCGCGATCTCCCAGCGGAAGCCGTCGGGGTCGGCGAAGTAGCCGGTGTACCCACCCCAGTCGCGCTGCTGTGCCGAGGCGACATCGGGCGAGCCCGCTGCACGGGCCAGCTCGAGGATCGCGTCGACGTCTTCGTGTCGGGCGACGTTGTGCGCCAAGGTGATCGGCGCCAAGCCCTCCCCACGACGAAGGGGGCCGACCTCCCCTTCGAACTCGGTGGCGTCCCACAGCGAGAGGATCAGGTGCTCGCCGACGCGGATCATGAGGACCTCGCCGGGCACGTCGAGGTCCGCCCGCCAGCCGAGCCCGTCGAGGTAGAAGCGGCGGCTCGCCGCGAGGTCGGCGACGGCGAGGGTGACGAAGCTGATCCGCTGGTCCATGCGCACGAGCCTAGAGACCCTGCAAGACCCTAGGGTTTTGCAGGGTTCCGGCTCCGAACTCTGCAAAAACCCTAGGTCTTGCAGGGTTGGGTCAGCCCGCGTCGCGCTCCGCGCGCTCCTGCGCCTTGATCGCCTGCCACTGCGCCTCGATCTCCTCGAGGGTCTCGGCCTGCGCGTCGCCGAAGACGTGCGGGTTGCGCCGCACGAGCTTGTCGACGAGCGCGGCGGCGACGTCGTCGACGGTGAAGGGCGCGCCGGCGTGGTCGGCGGCGACCCGGGCGTGGAAGAGCACCTGGAAGAGCAGGTCACCGAGCTCGTCGGTCAGCTCCTCGCGCCGCTCGACGCCGTCGGGGTCGGCGACGACGGCCTCGAGCGCCTCGGTCACCTCGTGCGCCTCCTCCATGACGAAGGGGGCCAGGCTCGCGTGGTCCTGCGCCGCCACCCACGGGCACCCACCCGGCGAGCGCAGCCGGTCGATGACGGCGACCGCGTCGAGCAGCCGGCCGCCCTCGACGTCCCACGAGCCGACGAGCACCTCGACCTCCGGCGCGTCGTCGAGCCGGGAGACCTCCGCGGCGATGGCATCGCTCAGCCCGGGGTCACCGTCGGGCGAACCGACCCACAGCACCACGCCCCTGCGGGCCGCGTCGACGAGTTCGCGGGCGCGCTCGTGCGGCGTCGTCGCGGCGGCCGCGGCGAGCTGCACGCCGTCGTCGACGAGGGCCAGCGGCAGCGCCTCGTCGAGGTCGGCCGCGAGGACGCGGTCGGCCTCGTCGAGGGCCCGCCAGGCGTCACGGCTGAGCAGCCCCGGCGAGACCCGAGGGCTCGTCGCGAGCAGGACCAGGCGACCCACGGTCAGGGCGTCTGCGGCTGGCCGGCGCCGGTCTGCTGCTCCGGCTCGAGCTGCTCGAGCCAGTCGGGCGCCTTGCCGACGGCGCTCGCGTAGCGCGGGCTCACCGAGACGTCACCTTCCTGCAGCAGCTGGCTCAGGTCCTGCTGCGCCTGCTCGTCGAGCTTGCTCGCGACGTCGTTGGCCCGCAGGAAGTCGACGGTCATGTCGGACGGGTTGGGCACGAAGGACTCGATCTCCCGGCGCACGGTCCCCTGCGAGGGGACGTCGAGGCCCTCCTCATCGGCGTAGGCGAGCACCGCCGGCGTCTGCACGAGATAGGTGACGACCGTCGAGGCGTCGAGCTGCTGCGGCTGCTGGCCGGAGGCCTGGGCCTGCGCGGCGACGAAGGCCGTGAGCTCACGGGTGCTGCGCTGCACGTCGCCGACGGTGATCTCCTCGTCGCCGACGGTCGCCGCCCGGGCCGAGCTGCCCCCCTTCGCCGCGTCGGTGTCGTCAGATCCGCAGGCCGTCAGGGCGAGGGCCGCCACCGCGGCGAGCGCGGCAGCACGGGCGGGGCGTCGGATGGGGTGACCGAGCACGGGGGTCCTTTCGTCCGGTCCTCAGCGCGAGCGCGAGGTGTCTCGGGGCGCCGTCGCCCCTGGGTCCACGATGACATCATCGAGCATGACCTGACGGACCAGGTCGCTGGCCCAGGTGAGCACGTCGGTGTCGCGAAGGGGGGTGCCCCCGATCCGCGCCGTCGTCGGCTTGGGGACGAGCACCGTCTGCGTGCCCTCCTTGTAGCTCGACCGCGGGTAGAGGCGGCCCAGGCGCAGCTGCTGGCTCTCGCGCAGCTGAACCGGCGCGAAGCGCACGTTGTTGCCCACGGCGACGACGTCGGTGAGGCCGGCGGAGCGCACGATGATCCGCAGGCGGGCGACCTCGACGAGGTTGCGCACCGGCTGCGGCAGCTCGCCGTAGCGGTCGACGAGCTCGCTGATGATGTCGCCGATCTCCTCCTCGGTCGTCGCGGCCGCGAGCTTGCGGTAGGCCTCGAGGCGCAGCCGCTCGCCGGGCACGTAGTCGTGCGGCAGGTGCGCGTCGACCGGCAGCTCGATCTTGACCTCGGCGGGCGCGGTCTCCCCTTCGCCCTTGAAGTCGGCGACGGCCTCGCCGACCATCCGCACGTAGAGGTCGAAGCCGACGCCGGCGATGTGACCGGACTGCTCGCCGCCGAGCAGGTTGCCGGCACCACGGATCTCGAGGTCCTTCATCGCCACCTGCATGCCGGCGCCGAGGTCGGTGTTGCTCGCGATCGTCTGCAGCCGGTCGTGGGCGGTCTCGGTCAGGGGCTTGTCCGGCGGGTAGAGGAAGTAGGCGTAGGCCCGCTCCCGCCCACGTCCGACGCGACCACGCAGCTGGTGCAGCTGGCTCAGGCCGAAGCGGTCGGCCCGGTCGAGAATCAGCGTGTTGGCGTTGGAGATGTCCAGGCCGGTCTCGACGATCGTCGTGCACACGAGGACGTCGAAGCGCCGCTCCCAGAAGTCGAGGACGACCTGCTCGAGCCGGTGCTCGCCCATCTTGCCGTGGGCGGTCTCGACCCGGGCATCGGGGACGAGCTCACGGATGCGGGAGGCGGCCTTCTCGATCGTCCCGACGTTGTTGTGGACGTAGAAGACCTGCCCCTCGCGCATGAGCTCGCGGTGGATCGCGGCGGCCACCTGCTTCTCCTCGTGGGCGCCGACGAAGGTCAGGACCGGGTGCCGCTCCTCCGGCGGGGTCGCGAGCGTCGACATCTCGCGGATGCCGGTGACCGCCATCTCGAGGGTGCGCGGGATGGGCGTGGCCGACATGGCGAGCACGTCGACATTGGTCCGCATCGCCTTGAGCTGCTCCTTGTGCTCGACACCGAAGCGCTGCTCCTCGTCGATGATCACGAGCCCGAGGTCCTTGAACTTCACCTCGTTGCCCAGGAGCCGGTGGGTGCCGATGACCAGGTCGACCGCGCCGGAGGCCATGCCCTCCATGACCTCCTTGGCCTGGGCATCGGTCTGGAAGCGGCTGAGCGCCTTGACCGTCACGGGGAAGCCGGCGTAGCGCTCGGAGAAGGTGTTGAGGTGCTGCTGGACGAGCAGGGTCGTCGGCACGAGCACGGCGACCTGCTTGCCGTCCTGGATCGCCTTGAAGGCCGCGCGGACCGCGATCTCGGTCTTGCCGTAGCCGACGTCGCCGCAGATGAGGCGGTCCATCGGGACCGTCTTCTCCATGTCGGCTTTGACCTCGTCGATGGTGCTCAGCTGGTCGGGCGTCTCGATGTGGGCGAAGGCGTCCTCGAGCTCGCGCTGCCACGGGGTGTCGGGGCCGAAAGCATGACCGGGGGTGGCCATGCGGGCGCTGTAGAGGCGGATGAGCTCGCCGGCGATCTGCTTGACGTGCCGCTTGGCGCGCGACTTCGTCTTCTGCCAGTCGCTACCGCCCATCTTGTTCAGGGGCGGCGCGTCGCCGCCGACGTAGCGGGTCACCTGGTCGAGCTGGTCGGTCGGCACGAAGAGCCGGTCACCCGGGTGCCCCCGCCGCGAGGGGGCGTACTCGATGACGAGGTACTCGCGCGTCGCGCCCTGGACGGTGCGCTGGATCATCTCGACGAAGGAGCCGACGCCGTGCTGCTCGTGGACGACGTGGTCGCCGGGCCGCAGCTGGAGGGGGTCGACCTGCTTGCGTCGCCGCGACGGCATCCGCCGCATGTCGCGGGTGGATGCGCCGGCGCCGCTCGTGCCGAGCAGGTCGGCCTCGGTGAGCACCGCCAGACGCGCGTCGGCGCGACGAATCCGGTGCCCAGGCTCGCCCGGGTCAGCGCGACGACGCCGTCGGTCAGCTCGATCTGCTCGTCGGGTCCGGCGGTCTGCGTGGCCACCCCGGCCGTGCCGAGCACCTCGGCGACGCGGGCGACGAGGCCGGGACCGTCGGTCGCGACGAGCACGCGCCAGCCGTCGCGGGTCCAGTCGGTGATCTGGGTGACGGCCGCCTCGGTGTTGCCCCGGAAGTGTGGCGGCTCCTCCGCCGGCGCGCGCAGCCCGACGTGGTCGTGGTCGACCCGGTCGTCCATGGCCGCGAGCTCTTCGTCCACGGCGAAGGGGGTGACCGTCCACCACGGCAGGCCGAGGTCGAGCGCGTGCTCGCGGGCCTCGGCGAGGGTCCAGTGGGAGGCGGTGCCGAGGACGCCCTCGAGGTCGATCGGGACGGCATTGCCGGCCGCGGCATTGGCCCAGCTGGCCTGGAGGAACTCCTCGCTCGTCGAGACGAGGTCGTGCGCGCGGGCGCGCACCCGCTCGGGGTCGAGCAGCACGACGCCCGAGCCGTCGGGCAGGACGTCGAGGATCGACTCCATGCCGTCGACGAGGGCCGGGCCCAGCGACTCCATGCCCTCGACGGCGATGCCCTCGGCGACCTTGAGCAGCATGTCGGCGACGCCCGGCAGCTCCTCGGCGAGGGTCGCGGCGCGGCGCCGGACGGCATCGGTGAGCAGGATCTCGCGGCAGGGCGGGGCCCACAGCTCGGGCGCCGGCTCGAGGCTGCGCTGGTCGGCGACCTTGAACCAGCGGATCTCGTCGACGTTGTCGCCGAAGAGCTCGACGCGGACCGGGTGCTCCTCGGTCGGCGGGAAGACGTCGAGGATGCCGCCGCGGACGGCGAACTCGCCGCGCCGCTCGACGAGGTCGGTGCGCACGTAGGCCGCGGCCGCCAGGGCGGCGGTGACCTCCTCGAGCGGGGCCTCGTCACCGACCCGCAGGC
>NZ_JBNFOF010000162.1:0-7244 GCF_057364645.1 Janibacter sp. CFPM2_SD2 | reverse complement strand
CCGGGCCGCGCGCTCGCGACCGGTGGCGGTGTTGTCCCCTTGGGCCTCCGTGGCCACGGCATCGGCGTCGGCGACCCCCGGCCGCGGCCAGGCCGGTGAGCAGGGTCCACCGCATGTCGGTGTCGACCGACAGGCCCTCGAGCGTCGTGCTGCCGTCGAGCAGGCCGGCGACCCACGTCGTGTCGTCGCCGGGGGCCAGGAGGTTGGCGTGGCCGGTGACGAGCTGGAGCTGGGCGTCGCTGCCCGGAGCGGCGCGCTGCGCCAGGGCGGCCAGGTGCGTGACGACCTGCTGGCGCAGCTGCTCGCGGTGCTCGGGCGCGGAGTAGGTGAGCACGGCGGTGCTGACCTGGGCGACGAGCGTGCGCAGCAGGGTCGAGTCGGACAGCCCGTCGAGCACGGGCAGGACGAGCTCGACGTAGTCGCTCGCCGGCATCTCGGCGTCACGCGTCATGTCCCAGGCCGAGGCCAGCGCCAGCGACGCCGGCAGCGAGTCCTCGAAGGCCGTCGGGTGGGCGAGCAGCGTTGCGAGGGAACGCTCGTCGAGGCGCAGCTTGGCGTAGGTCAGGTCGTCGTCGTTGAGCAGCAGCAGGTCGGGCTGGCGCTGACCGACGAGCTGGGGGAGCGGGGTGCGCTCGCTGTCGACGTCGACCTCGATGCGCTCGCGGCGCTGCAGCGTGCCGTCGACGAGGTCGTAGAGACCCACGGCGAGGCGGTGCGGGCGGATCGTCTCGAAGCCCTCGGCGAAGCTCTGCTCGATGACCGCGTCGATGTAGTGGCCGCGGTCGTCGACCTCGACCTGCGGGCGAAGGGTGTTGACGCCCGCCGTCTCGAGCCACAGCTTCGACCAGGAGCGCAGATCGCGACCCGAGGTGGCCTCGAGCTCGTCGAGCAGGTCGTCGAGCGTGGTGTTGCCCCACGCGTGCTTGGCGAAGTAGGCGCGCAGGCCGTCGCGGAAGGGCTCACGCCCGACATAGGCGACGAGCTGCTTGAGCACCGACGCGCCCTTGGCGTAGGTGATGCCGTCGAAGTTGACCTCGACGTCGGCGAGGTCGCGGATCGGGGCGACGATCGGGTGGGTCGAGCTCAGCTGGTCCTGGCGGTAGGCCCAGGCCTTCTCGTGGGTGCAGAAGGTCGTCCACGCGTCGGCCCACTCGGTCGCCTCGGCCTGGCAGGTCGTCGAGGCCCACTCGGCGAAGGACTCGTTGAGCCACAGGTCGTTCCACCACTTCATCGTCACGAGGTTGCCGAACCACATGTGGGCCAGCTCGTGCAGCACGGTGAGGGCGCGGCGCTCGACGAGGGCGTCGGGCACCTTCGAGCGGAAGACGTACATCTCGTGGAAGGTCACGCACCCGGCGTTCTCCATCGCGCCCATGTTGTACTCCGGCGTGAAGACCTGGTCGTACTTCGTGAAGGGGTAGGCGTGGTCGAACTCCTCCTCGAAGAAGGCGAAGCCCGCCTTGGTCAGGGCGAAGAGGTTGTCGGCGTCGAGGTACTGCGTGAGCGACTTGCGGCAGAAGATGCCCAGGGGCACCTCCTTGTCCCGCGAGGTGAGCGAGTCGCGCACGACGTCGTAGGGGCCGGCGACGAGCGCGGTGATGTAGCTGCTCATCCGCTCGGTTGGGGCGAAGGCCCAGGTCGCCACGCCCTCCTGACCCTCGACGGGGGTCGGCTCGGGGGTGGGGGAGTTGCCGATGACCTGCCAGTGGGCCGGCGCGGTGACGGTCAGGGTGAAGCTCGCCTTGAGGTCCGGCTGCTCGAAGACGGGGTACATGCGGCGGCTGTCGGGCACCTCGAACTGCGTGTAGAGGTAGACCTCGCCGTCGACGGGGTCGACGAAGCGGTGCAGGCCCTCGCCGGTGTTCATGTACCGACCCGTGGCCGCGATCGTCACGACGTTGTCCTCGGCGAGGTCGTCGAGACGGATCCGGTGGTCGGCGAAGATCGCCGCGGCGTCCAGCTGGGTGCCGTTGAGCTCGACGCCCTCCACGGACTCGCCGATGAAGTCGACGAAGGTGGAGGCGCCCCCCTTCGCGCTGAAGCGGATGGTGCTCGTCGTCGCGAAGGTCGTCTCCGAGGTCGTCAGGTCGAGCGTGATCTCGTGGCTGTCGACCGTGACGAGGGCCGCGCGCTCCGCGGCCTCCTCACGGGTGAGGTTCTTCCCGGGCACGTGCTGCTCCTTCGCGTGGGACGTTTTGGCGCCATGCTGTCACAGCACGACGACAGGTCTGAGACGATGGCGCCATGACGCAGACCGTGGAGATGTGGTTCGACCCGCTGTGCCCCTGGGCCTGGATGACGAGCCGGTGGCTCATGGAGGTCGAGCAAGTGCGTGACCTGGAGGTCACCTGGTCGCAGATGAGCCTGTCGGTCCTCAACGAAGGGCGTGACCTCCCCGACGAGTACCGCGAGATGATGGACCGTGGCTGGGCTCCGGTCCGGGTCATCGCGCCGCGCGCACGGCGCACGGCGACGAGGTGACCAAGCCGCTCTACGACGCCATCGGGACCCGCCTGCACCTCGGTGGTGAGCGCGACTTCGTCGCCGCCACGGCCGCCGCGCTCGCCGAGGTCGGCCTGCCGGCCGAGCTCATCGAGGCCGCCGACACCGACGAGCACGACGCCTTCCTGCGCGAGAGCCACGACCGCGCCATCGCCCTCGTCGGCGACGACGTGGGCACGCCCGTGATCTCCGTGGCGGACACCGCCTTCTTCGGCCCGGTCGTCTCGCCGGCGCCCAAGGGAGAGGCCGCCGGCCGACTGTGGGACGGCTGCGTCCTCGTCGCCGGCACCGACGGCTTCTTCGAGCTCAAGCGCTCCCGCACCCGCGACCCGATCTTCGACTGAGAGGCACTTCCTTGCGCGTCCACATCGGCGGCGACCACGCCGCCTTCGAGCTCCACCAGGAGCTGCTCACCTTTCTCGCCGACGAGGGCCACGAGGTCACCGACCACGGGCCCTTCGCCTACGACGCCCTCGACGACTACCCGGTCTTCGTCATCCGTGCAGCCCAGGCCGTCGCGGCCGACCCGGGCAGCCGCGGCATCGTCCTCGGGGGCTCCGGCAACGGCGAGCAGATGGCGGCCAACAAGGTCGCCGGCATCCGAGCGGCCCTGTGCTACAACGCCGAGCTGGCGCGCCTGGCCCGCGAGCACAACGACGCCCAGGTGCTGTCGATGGGTGGCCGCATGCAGTCGGTCGAGGAGGCCAAGGAGATGGTCCGCGTCTTCCTCGCCACCGACTTCACCGGCGAGGAGCGCCACCAGCGCCGCATCGACATGGTGAGCGCCTTCGAGGCCGACGGCACGGTCCCGCCCCTGCCCTGACCGCGGATCCCATAGCACCAGAGACCCGTCGCACGGTGTGTGCGGCGGGTCTCTGATTGGTCACAACCCTTCACAGACAGGCGAATCGGCGCCTAGGGTGCGGTCAACGGTCCCGGACGGGGCCGTGACGAACGACCGGGGAGAAGACGTTTGTCCGCCATCCTGCCCAGCCGGACCCTGTGGTCCGAGCGACGCCAGCCGTCGTGGGCGATGTCATCGACCAGCAGCACCCCTCTCGTCGTCGGTGTCGTCGCCGCCGTCGTGATCGTCGCGGCCGCCCACGTCGTCTGGCCGGAGGCGGTCCCGCTCGTCGCGCTCGTGCCGCCGTGCCTGCTCGCGGCCACCCTCTGCCCGATCGGCCAGGTCCGCGTCGCCTTCGCGCTCGTCCTCGCCTACCTCCTGTGGTCGACGGTCGCCTCGGGCGAAGGGGTGGCCCGTCACCTTCCCCTGCTGCTCTCGCTCGGCCTGATGTACGCCATCGCCGCCTCACGCTCCAGCCACGGCGTCGCCGCCTTCGCCGGTGACCGCATGCTCGGCGACCTGCGCTCGCGACTGCACGGCATGGGCGCGATCCCGACCCTGCCGCGTGGCTGGCACGCCGAGCGCTCCTTCGCCACCGCCCACGGCAGCGCCTTCGCCGGCGACTTCAACGTCGCGACGACGAGCCGCTGCGGCAACACCCTCGAGATGGTCCTCGCCGACGTCAGCGGCAAGGGGCAGGAGGCCGGCACCCGCGCGCTCGTCCTCGCCGGCGCCATCGGGGGAGTCATCGGCGGCAGCGCCCCGCAGGAGGTCCTGCCGATGGCCAACGAGTTCCTCGAGCGTGACGGCTGGGACGAGGGATTTGCCACCGCCGTGCACGTGCACATGGACCTCGTGACCGGCGAGACCCTCGTCTTCACGGCCGGCCACCCGCCGGCGATGCACTACGACGCGGGCTGCGGCCGGTGGTCGGCGCTCGACGACCAGCGCGGCCCGGCCCTGGGCCTGCTGCCCGGCACGCACTACACCCCCGCCCACACCGTCCTGCAGCGCGGCGACGCGCTGCTCATCTACACCGACGGCATCATCGAGTCGCGCCAGCGCGACCTCGACGACGGCATCGACTGGATGCTCGGGCAGGCGGAGGCCCGTGTCGCGCAAGGCTTCTCGGGTCTGGCCAAGCGGCTCGTCGCCGGCGGCCGCGCCGGGGTCGAGGACGATCGCGCCGCCGTCCTCGTGTGGCGAGACTGACCCCCCTTCGCCCCGCGTCGGCGATCTGACGGTGCCGCCGCGCCGTATCCTTGCGGCCGTGACCTCCGAGCCCGACCCGCACAAGCTGCCCCTGACCGACACCCCGCGCACCGCGGACGGCCGGTACCGGGCGACCGTGCGCACCTTCACCCCGCGCTGGCGGATGTCGCCGCGGGTCGAGGAGCTCATGGAGCGGCTGCTGCCGCGCTATGCCGTCCCGACGACGCCCCTGGACCCGATCCAGATCTTCGGCCGAGACCTGCCCGTCGTCCTCGAGATCGGGTCCGGCTACGGCGAGGCCGCCGTGGCCTATGCCCGCGAGCACCCCGAGCACGGGATCATCGCGGCCGAGGTGCACGTGCCGGGCGTGGCCACGCTGATGGAGAAGGCCGAGCGCGAGGGCCTGGACAACGTGCGGACCTTCCGCGGAGACGCCCTGGAGTACCTCATCGAGTGCGTCGGCCGCGATCAGCTCGAGGCCGTGCACCTCTTCTTCCCCGACCCGTGGCCCAAGGCGCGTCACGCCAAGCGGCGCTTCGTCCAGCAGGACACTCTCGACCTGGTGCTCGAGCGGCTGCGGCCCGGTGGCCACCTGCTCGTCGCCACCGACCACGCGAGCTATGCCGAGCACGTGCGCGAGCAGCTCGCGCAGCACCCGCGGGTGGCCGTCGTCGAGGGCGAGCGTCCCGCGTGGCGCCCGTCGGCGGGCTTCGAGGACAAGGGCCGTGCGGCCGGCGCGAGATCCGACGAGGTTCCGGGTCAGCCGAGCGAGGGTGACCGGGGCCCCGTGGCGGTCCGGCGGCCGGCCGGAGGCGTCACCAGGTGTGCGCGAACGTCGATGACGAGGCGCGAGCGGTCGCCGGGGCCGGCGAGCTCGGTGACCTTGAAGGGCAGGCGGCCGCGTGCCGATGCCCAGCGTGGACTGGCCCTCCCAGCTCCCGCCCCAGGCCACCTGGCGGAAGGTGCGGTAGCCCGAGGTGTCGACGAGCTCCGTGCGGTCGGCCGGCGAGTAGGTCGGGTCGAAGTCCTCGTCGTAGGCCGGCGTGCGCACGACGACCTGCAGCTTGGCCCCACCGCGAAGGGGGATGACCTTGCCGCTGCCGTCCTCGGAGAAGGTCGGGACGTAGCGGACGTCGTAGGACAGCGAGCGGCGCGGCCGGTCGACGTCGACGACGAGCCGGTCGAAGCACGTGTGCCGCCCGGAGCGGACGTCCGAGAGCGTGCCGAGGCTGTAGTGCGTGCCCCGGGCCTTGGCGAGCGAGCCCCACGTGGTGCTGCAGGCGGTGGTGGCCGAGGTCGCTGGTGCGGCCGCGGGCGCGGTGAGCAGCAGGGCCGCGGCCGCTGCGCTCACCCCGAGACGGATCCGGGTGTGCGTGCGAGTGGTCATCAGAGTCCCCCTTCGTCCGACGGGGCCGCGTTGCCCGCGTCATGGATGAAGACGCACGAGCCGGCTCGAGGGTTGCCCCGGCCGGGTCACGACGTCGCGAAGAGCGCCTGCCCGATGTACTCGCCCTCACCAGCGCCCGGGGGCACGGCGAAGAGCGCGGAGCCGGTGAACTTCAGGTACTCCATCATCGCGTCGTTCTTGGCCATCGCCGTCTGCATCGGGATGAAGTGGGTTGAGGGGTCGCGCACGTAGGCGAGGAAGAACAGGCCGGCGTCGAGCGTTCCGAGGTCGGTCGACCCGTCGACGAAGTTGTACCCCCGGCGCAGGATGCGCACGCCGTCGTTGTGGTCGGGGTGCACGACGGCGACGTGCGAGTCCGTGGGCACGATCGGGCGCCGCGGCCGGGCATCGTGAAGTCGGGGTCGGCGTGCTCCTCGCCGCCGGACAGCGGGGCCCCCGAGGACTTGGTGCGGCCGATGACCGCCTCCTGGTCGGCCAGACCCTGCCGGTCCCAGGTCTCGATGACCATGTTGATCCGTCGGACGGCGAGGTAGGACCCGCCGGCGAGCCACGGCGCGCCGTCGTCCTCGGGCTGGACCCAGACGTGCTCGTCGAGCGCGTCGGTCTCCTCGGCGAGGATGTTCTTCGTCCCGTCCTTGAAGCCGAAGAGGTTGCGGGGAGTCGCCTGCCCGCTCGTCGTGCTCGAGGTGCGGCCGAAGCCGAGCTGCGACCAGCGCACGGCGACGGTGCCCATGCCGACTCGGGCCAGGTTGCGGATCGCGTGGACAGCCACCTGCGGGTCGTCGGCGCAGGCCTGGACGCACAGGTCGCCGCCGCTGCGCGCGGGGTCGAGGAGGTCGCCGGGGAAGTGGGGGAGCGGCTCGAGCGCCGCCGGCCTCCGGTCTGCCAGGCCGAAGCGGTCCTTGCCGTCCGCGTCGGCGAAGAGCCCCGGGCCGAAGCCGAAGGTGATCGTCAGGCGCGAGGGCGGCAGCCCGATCGCCTCACCGGTGTCGTCAGGGGGCAGGCGGTAGTCGCCCTCGACGGGACCGATCGGCCCCGCGGAGCCGCCCGCCATCATCCGCTCGGCGGCCTCGGTCCACTCCTTGAGCAGCGAGATCAGCCGCGCCCGCGACGTCGTCGTGACGTCGAAGGCCGCGAAGTGCAGCCGGTCCTGGACCGGGGTCGTGATCCCCGGCTGGTGGGCACCCCGCAGGGCGAAGGGGGAGGAGGTCGCCCCCTTCGTCGACTCGGCCGCGGTGGTCCCGGCCCGGCGCCGAAGCCGCCGGCGACGCCCACGGC
>NZ_JBNFOF010000161.1:0-7336 GCF_057364645.1 Janibacter sp. CFPM2_SD2 | reverse complement strand
GTCCGGCTCCGCCGTCCGGTCCCCGCTCGCCGCTACCGCCCTGCCGGCTCGTCGTGACGGGCTGGGGGCGCGGCGTCCTGCCGGGCGAGCACGGTGCGCCCGGCGAGCATGGCCACGGCCACGGCGAGACGAGCGCGACCCCGACGATCGCCTGCCGACTCACGCCGTAGCGCCCGCCGGCGAGGGTGGACGGCAGCTCCAGGGGTCGCGGGTCACGCGACTCGTCGAGGATCTCGGCGACCCGTTCGGAGGGCTCGGAGGTGCGTCGGCTCATGCTCCCGACGCTAGGCAGCACCCGCCGTCACCGGCCGCGCCCGAGCGGACCTGTGGACCGGCCCCCTTCGGCCCGGGGGCTTGTGGATCAGTCGCGCGGACGCGGGCTGACGACGACGCCGATCGTGCCGAGACCGACGTGCGCGCCGATGACGGCGCTCATCGGCGACAGCTCCACCGGGCCGGCGATGCGCTCGGAGAGGGCGGCGGCGAGGGGCTCGGCCCGCGTGGCCGCGTCGACGTGGTGCACACCGACCTCGACCCCGTCGGCCCACGCGGGCAGCGCCTCGCACTCGGCGACGGTCAGCTCCTGCAGGCGGGCGATCGCTCGCCCGGCCGTGCGCACCCGCTCGAGGGGCTCGACGTGACCGTCGACCATGTGCAGCACGGGCTTGATCGCCAGGGCCGAGCCGAGCAGCGCCCGTGCGCCCCCGATCCGTCCCCCGCGGTGCAGCCGGTCGAGGAGTCGACGACGATGTCGACGACGTCGAGCGCGCCGCGCTCGCCCTGCTCGACGACCTCGTCGACCGACCTGCCGCGGCCGCGTCCCGCGCGGCGGCGATGACGGCGAAGCCCAGGCCCATGCCCACGAGCCGCGAGTCGACGACCCGCACGGGCACCGGCGCCTCGTCGGCAGCGGCCCGCGCCGCCTCGACCGTGCCCGACAGCCCACCGCTGATGTGGACGGAGACGATCTCGGTGGCGCCCCCCTTCGCCGCCTGCTCGTAGGCCCGCAGGAAGGTCGCCGGAGCCGGCCGCGAGGTGTTGATCTCCGCCTTGCGACGCAGCGCCTCGATGACGACCGAGGCATCGACCCCGTCTCCCTCGATCCGCTCCCCGCCGTCGATGACCAGCTGCAGCGGCACGACCCTGATGCCGTGCTCGGCGACGACCGCCGCGGGCAGCGTGGCGGTCGAGTCGGTGATGACGGCGGTACTCACGGGCCGAGACTACCGAGAGCCCTAGCCTGTGGTCATGGCCGACACCGACCGACTGCCCTACCTCGACACGTCCCTGCCCGAGGCGTGGAAGGCCCTCAACGCCCTCGCCCTCAAGGTCTCCGCCGCGGCCGAGGCTGCCGGCCTCGAGCGCGAGACCGTCGAGCTGATGAACGTGCGCATCTCGCAGCTCAACGGCTGCTCCTTCTGCCTCGACCTGCACACCCGGCAGGCGACCGAGGCCGGGGTCACGGTGCAAAAGCTCGCGCAGCTGCCCGCGTGGCGCGACTCGACGCTCTTCGACCCCGTTGAGTGCGCCCTCCTCGACGTCGCCGAGGCGACGACGACCCTGCCCGACCCGCAGGTGCGCGGCGAGGCCCTCAGCACCGCCCGGTCGCTGCTGGGCGACGAGACCTTCGCCGCGGTCGAGTGGGCCGCGGTGACGATGAATGCCTTCAACCGGGTGTCGATCCTCTCCGAGCACCCGGTGCGCGTCAGGTAGCGCGCGTCAGGAGCTAGACCGGCACGACGTTGACGAGCTTGGGCGCCCGGACGATGACCGTGCGGATGCCGCCCTCCGTCGCCGCCCTGACCTTGTCGCGGCCGAGGGCGAGCTCACGCAGCTCGTCCTCACCGATGTCGGCCGGGACCTCGACGCGGTCGCGGACCTTGCCCTTGATCTGGATGACGCAGGTGACGCTCGCCTCGACCATCTTGCTCTCGTCGGCGACGGGGAAGTCCTCGTGCGCCAGCGACTGGGGGTGCCCCAGACGCGACCACAGCTCCTCGGCGAGGTGCGGGGCCACGGGGGCGACCATGAGCACCAGCGGCTCGATCGCCGCGCGCGGCACCGCGTCGAGCTTGGTGAGCGCGTTGTTGAACTCGATGAGCCGGGCGATCGCGGTGTTGAAGCCGAGCGAGCCGTAGTCCTCGCTCACCGCCGCGATCGTCTGGTGCAGCAGCCGCTCGGTGTCGGTATCGAGGGCGTCGTCGGTGACCCGCAGCTCGCCGGTCTCCTCGTCGACGACATTGCGCCACAGGCGCTGCAGGAAGCGCTGGCTGCCGACGACGGCGCGGGTCTCCCACGGCTTGGATTGCTCGAGCGGCCCGAGCGACATCTCGTAGACGCGGAAGGTGTCGGCGCCGAACTGCTCGTACATCTCGTCGGGGCTGACGGCATTCTTCAGCGACTTGCCGATCTTGCCGTACTCCTGAGTGACCGGCTCGCCCTGCCAGGTGAAGCTCGTCGAGCCGTCCTCGCTCTGGCGCTCCTCGACCTCGGCGGCCGGCACCGGCTGGCCCCGGTGGTCGCGGTAGGCGTGCGCCTGGATGTAGCCCTGGGAGAAGTACTTGCGGAAGGGCTCCTCGCTGCTCACGTGGCCGAGGTCGAAGAGCACCTTGTGCCAGAAGCGGGCGTAGAGCAGGTGGAGCACGGCGTGCTCGACACCACCGATGTAGAGGTCGACGCCGCCCGGGTCACGGGTGCCGGCGGGGGCGCCGGGCACCGGCTCGTCGCGCGGGCCGACCCAGTAGGCCTCGTTGGCCGGGTCGACGAGCGCCTCGGCGTTGGCCGGGTCGAGGTAGCGCAGGTAGTACCAGCACGAGCCGGCCCAGTTGGGCATCGTGTTGGTCTCGCGGCGATAGGTCTTGGCCCCGTCGCCGAGGTCGAGCTCGACCTCGACCCAGTCGGTGGCGCGGCCCAGCGGCGGCTCCGGCTCGCTGCTCGCGTCGTCGGGGTCGAAGGTCCGCGGGCTGTAGTCGTCGACCTCGGGCAGCTCGACGGGCAGCATCGAGTCCGGCACCGCGTGCGCGACGCCGTCCTCGTCGAAGACGATCGGGAAGGGCTCGCCCCAGTAGCGCTGCCGGGAGAAGAGCCAGTCGCGCAGCTTGTAGTTGACCGTGCCGCGGCCGACGCCCTGCTCCTCGAGCCAGGCGGTGATCGCCGCCTTGCCCTCGGCGACCGACATGCCGTCGAGCGAGATGGAGTCGTTGGTGGAGTTGATGATCGCGCCGTCGCCGCCCCACGCACCCTCGTGCCCCTCGGGGGCCTGCACGGTCGGGACGATGTCGAGACCGAAGGCGGTCGCGTAGTCGAAGTCTCGCTGGTCGCCGGACGGAACGGCCATGATCGCGCCGGTGCCGTAGCCCATGAGGACGTAGTCGGCGACGAAGACCGGGATGCGGGCACCGTTGACCGGGTTGGTCGCCCAGCCGCCGGTGAAGACACCGGTCTTGTCCTTGGTCTCGATCTGGCGCTCGACGTCGCTCTTGCGGCCGGCCGCGTCACGATAGGCCGACACGGCGGCGAAGGGGGTGTCCGCGCCACCGGTCCACGCGTCGAGCGTGCCCTCGGGCCAGCCGCCTGCGGGACCAGCGCGTCGACGAGCGGGTGCTCGGGCGCGAGGACCATGAAGGTCGCGCCGAAGAGGGTGTCGGGGCGCGTGGTGAAGACGTCGATCGGGTGCTCGGACCCGTCGGCGGCGGTCGCGGTGAAGGTCACCTGCGCGCCCTCGCTGCGGCCGATCCAGTTGCGCTGCATGGCCTTGACCTTGTCCGGCCAGTCGACGCGGTCGAGGTCGTCGGCCAGGCGGTCGGCGTAGGCGGTGATGCGCATCATCCACTGGCGCAGGTTGGCCTTGAAGACCGGGTAGTTGCCGCGCTCGGAGCGACCGTCGGCCGTGACCTCCTCGTTGGCCAGGACGGTGCCAAGACCGGGCGCCCAGTTGACCGGGGCGTGGCTGGTGTAGACGAGGCGGTACTCGTCGAGGACGTCGGAGCGCTCCTTGGCCGACAGCTGCGACCAGGTGCGGGTCTCCCCCTTCGGCAGGGGGCGCTCACCGGACTCGAAGGCGGCGACGAGCTCCGCGATCGGCCGGGCCCGGCCCAGACCGCCGTCGGGCCGCACGGCCTCCTCGTCGTACCAGGCGTTGAAGATCTGGCTGAAGATCCACTGCGTCCAGCGGTAGTAGTCGGGGTCGATCGTCGCGAAGGCGCGCCGGTCGTCGTGGCCGAGGCCGAGGCGGCGCAGCTGCCGCTTCATCGTCGCCATGTTGGCCTCGGTCGTCACCCGCGGGTGCTGACCGGTCTGCACGGCGAACTGCTCCGCGGGCAGGCCGAAGGCGTCGTAGCCGAGGCAGTGCAGCACGTTCTTGCCGAGCATCCGCTGGTAGCGGGCGTAGACGTCGGTCGCGATGTAGCCCAGCGGGTGACCGACGTGCAGGCCGGCGCCCGAGGGGTAGGGGAACATGTCGAGGACGAGCATGTGGCCGTCGTGCTCGCGCACGCGCTCCGGCTCGGCCCACGGGCCGGCGGGGTTGGGCGC
Source organism: Janibacter sp. CFPM2_SD2 (assembly GCF_057364645.1). Taxonomy (NCBI): domain Bacteria; kingdom Bacillati; phylum Actinomycetota; class Actinomycetes; order Micrococcales; family Intrasporangiaceae; genus Janibacter; species Janibacter sp. CFPM2_SD2. The sequence goes on along the minus strand of NZ_JBNFOF010000161.1, from coordinate 2,803 downwards.
GCGGAAGGTGCCGAGCTCCTCCCAGCGGTCCTGCCAGCCGGTCTCGATCCGACCGGCCATCTCCGCGGTGTAGCGGTACGGCGTCTCGCTCATCTGTGGTGCTTCTCCCGGGGTCGACGTGTGCGGCCCCAGCCTACGTGGCGCGCGAGGCGCGCCACTCACTCACCACTTGTTGTGGACCTCCTCGCACCACCCGACGAGGTCGACGAAGGGGGTCCGCCGCCCCTGGTCGTCGGTGAAGGTCCCGGACCAGTGCCCGAAGGCCTGGTCGGTGTGCGCGGCGACGACCCCGGCCTCGGTGTGCGTCGACTTGAGGTGGAAGGGGGTGAAGGTCGCCTCGAGCCCACCGCCGGTGACCCGCCAGGGCTCGCGCCAGCGCCGCAGGTCGTAGGCGAAGTCGAGCTCGACGGGGATGTGGTGCAGCCGACCGTCGACGGTCACCGCATTTTCTGTCGACCCGGTGCCCTCGGTCCACCGGCCACCGACCTGCAGCCCGACGGTACGGCCGTCGGTCGTGCCGGACCCGGCGCCCCAGTTCCACCGCACGTTCCACGGCCACCGGCCGCGGCCGTGGTCGAGGACGGCCCAGCTGCTCCCTTCGTCGAGGATGGTCGTGACGCCGTCGAGGGTGAGGTGACCGGTCGCCGGCCGGGCGACGTCCTTGACGGTGTACTGGAAGCGCCGATCACTCCAGGGCACGACGACCGCGAGGCGTTCGTGGCCGGTGGGCAGCGCTGCGGTGACGTCGACCTCGGCACCGGCGATGCGTGCCCGCAGCCGGGTGCCGCCGGGCACCTCGTCGACGGCGATGTCCATCCCTCGGGCCCGGCCACGCACGGGTCCTCCCGCGAGGTTGGCCGGCAGCCGCACCCCACGCGACGGCACGAGCGTGGCCTGGCGGTGCCACTGCCTGCCGGTCGCGATCTCGAGGACCCACACCTCCTGGACGGCGGCGTAGTCGATCGAGGCGACGGTGAGGCCGACGACGTGGGTGGGCGTCATGACGCCCCAGTACTCCCAGCGCTTCGTGCGACCGCGGCCCCGGCCCATGCCCGAGGTGTCGACGAGCGGCTGGCGGGCCCACCCGACCGCTGCGGGGTCGAGGCGGCCGTCGGGTCGGGTGAGGCGGACCGGGGTCGTGATCTCGGGCAGTGCCATGGGACTCCTACGGTCGGGTCAGGTCGAGCACGAAGTGATCGCCCTCGGGCGCGAACCCGAGGCGGGCGTAGTAGGGATTGCGCATGCCCGACGGCGTGCGCACCCGCGTGTAGCCCCGCCGGCGGAAGGGGCCGTCCTGCCCGAAGACGAACTCCCCCGGCGTGCGGTCGCGGTAGCGGGCGGTGACGTGGTCGAGGACGATCCGGGCCTCCCCCTTCGCCCCGGGTCGCACGACGACCACCCCCACGGTCTCGTCGCCGGTGAGCACGAGGTAGCAGTCGTCGTCGGCGCTCGGGTCGTGGACGAAGCCCGGCTGCCAACGCTCGATGTCGTCCGCGTGCACCCGCAGGACGTGCCGCAGGTAGGTGTCGTCGGCGGCCACCTCGAGGACCTGGTAGGCGCGCCCGTCGTGGCGGTCGCGGTGCGCCCGCACGAGGTACCAGACGTTGATCGCGGCGAGCACGACGTTGAGCCCGACCATGGGCCACACCCCGACCGCGCCGTTGTAACCGATCAGGACGAGGCAGCCGAGGAGGTTGATCCACCGCAGCCGGTGCAGGTTGGTCTGCAGCAGGGACACCACGAGGACCGCGGAGCCCACCCAGCCGACCACCTCGAGCAGGGTCGAAGTCATCGCCCGAACCTACCGGCCTAGGGTGCCGTCATGGAGCCCTTGCACCACGCGCCCATCATCGACATCCACACCCACTTCATGCCGCAGCGGGTCCTCGACAAGGTGTGGGCCTACTTCGACTCCGCCGGTCCGCTCACCGGCCGGCCGTGGCCGATCACCTATCGCACGGACGAAGGGGAGCGCCTGGCGACGCTGCGAGCACTCGGCGTGCAGGCCTTCCCTTCGCTCAACTATGCCCACCGGCCGGGCATGGCGCAGTGGCTCAACGACTGGTCCACCGACTTCGCCGCGCGAGTGCCCGAGGCGATCCACTCGGCGACCTTCTACCCGGAGCCGGGTGCGGCGGAGTACACGCAGGCGGCGATCGAGGCCGGGGCCCGCATCGTCAAGGTGCACGTCCAGGTCGGCGACTACCCGCTCGACGACCCACGTCTGGACGAGGTCTGGCCGGTGCTCGAGGCGCTCGCGCACGCCGATCGTCATGCACGCCGGCAACGGCCCGGCGCCGGGGCGCTTCACCGGGCCGGCCGCCGTGCGCGACCTGCTCGAGCGGCACCCGCGCCTCGTCCTCGTCATCGCGCACATGGGGATGCCCGACTACGGCGACTTCCTCGACATCGCCCGCGCGCACCCCGACGTGCACCTCGACACGACGATGGCCTTCACCGACTTCACCGAGGCTCTCGCCCCCTTCCCCACCGACCGGCTCGACGACCTGGCCGAGCTCGGCGACCGGGTGCTCTTCGGCAGCGACTTCCCCAACATCCCCTACTCCTACGAGCACGCCGTGCAGGCCGTCACCGACCTCGGGCTCGGCGACGACTGGACGCGGGCCGTGCTGCACGACAACGCTGCCCGTCTCCTCGGCGGGTGACGTCGGGACGACTCAGGCCGTCGTCGGCCGGTGCAGCACCGCCCGCAGCACGAGCCCGGCCACGAGGGCCCAGAAGGCCGCGCTGACCCCCGGCGACGGCGGTGCCCCGACGCCGCGACGGCGAAGGTGACGACGGC
>NZ_JBNFOF010000160.1:0-7343 GCF_057364645.1 Janibacter sp. CFPM2_SD2 | reverse complement strand
GCCTCGAGGCGGGCGCGCTCGGCCTCCTCCTCGGCGAGCAGCTGCTCGTCGAGGCGGCGCAGCTCGGTGGCGCGGCGTTCGGCACCAGCGTCGTCACCGGCCGCGACGGCGACCATCATCGTGCGCACCAGCTGCATCTCGTGGACGAGACGGGCCCGGCGCTGGAGGTGCTTGTCGGGACGTTCGACGCGGGCGTGAGCGTAGGCCTCGAGGACGGTGTCGAGCGCCTCCGGGTGCAGCTCGCCGACCAGGGGCGCGAGGTCGTCGGCGGGGTCGGCGACCTGCGCGGACTCCCAGCCGAGGAATCCCTTGACGTCCGGCTCGTCGCCGTCGTCGGGGCTCGCGAGGATCGTGCCGGGACCGATCGCCCCGTGGGTCGGCGTGGCCGTGAAACCCCACAGCGACTCGTCGTCGAGGATGCCCTCCCACCGAGCGAGCAGCCCGGTGGGCACCCGGCCGGTCGCGGCCGCGCGGTCCAGCTCGGCCAGCCGGCGGGCCCGGTAGGCCGCGGCGTCGTAGACGGGGACACCAGCCTCCTCGTAGATGCGCACGTCGATGTTGTGCAGCTGCGCCAAGGCCCGGCCGAGGCCGGCCGCGAGCGTGGACCCGGGCGCGATCGACGCGACGTCGACCATCCGCCCGGTGAGGTAGCTGCTGACGCACGCGCGCCCACCCTCGGGCAGCGCGGCCCACCCCTTGACCGCAGGTACCGGCATCGTCAGGCGCCGCGCGAGCAGCGCCAGCAGGGCCGCCGACTGCTCGAGCTGCGCCGAGGCAGCGGGGGTCCGGGGAGCACGCACCACCACCGGCGGTGGTCGTGGTCCTGGACGAAGGCGACGTCGAAGGGGGAGACCGACGGCGTGACGACCCCCTCGACCGAGTCGGGGTCCAGGCCGGGCACGGCAGCGCTGGCCAGAGCGGCGAGAGTCAGCGGTCCACGAGAGGTCACCCGCCCACCGTACGAGCCCGGCGGCCCCGAGACGGGGAGCAACGCCCTCCGAGCCGGGGATCCGTGCCCGGGCCTAGGGTGGGTGACGTGGACCATGACCCGATGCGCGACCTGCCCATGACCGCCTCGGACATCGACCGCGACGGCCAGCGGCGGTCCGACCCCGACCTCCTGCCGCGCCTGCTCGCCGACCCGGCCACGCGGGTGCTCGAGCTGCGCGGCGACCGGTCCCCCCTTCGCCCCGACGGTCGGCTGGCGCTGCGCCCACCGCAGCCGGACGACGCCGACGGGTTGCTCGTCCACCTCGGTCTCGTCGACGGCATCGCCCACATCGCCACCTGCCACCCCGCGCCCCCCGGCGAGCCGGTGCCCCGCGAGGAGCGGCTGGACTCCGCCCCCTTCGCCACCCTCCGTGAGGTCGCGGTGCAGCTGCGCCGACCGAGGCCGCGCTCTTCGCGACGGCGCTCGGCCTGGCCAACTGGCACGTGCGGCACCCCCGCTGCCCCCGCTGCGGGACGCCCACCGAGGTCGTGCAGTCCGGCTGGGTGCGCCGCTGCCCGCAGGACGGGTCGGAGCACTACCCGCGCACCGACCCGGCCGTCATCATGGCGGTCACCGACGACCAGGACCGGCTGCTCCTCGCGCGCAACGTCGGGTGGCCGGAGGGCCGCTTCTCCGTCCTCGCCGGCTTCCTCGAGCCCGGCGAGACCATCGCCGGCGCCGTCGCTCGCGAGGTGGGGGAGGAGACGGGGGTCGAGGTGACCGACGTGCGCTTCGTCGCCGACCAGCCGTGGCCCTTCCCCGCGTCGCTGATGATCGGCTGCACCGCCCGCGCCACGACGACGGCGATCACCCCGCAGCCCGACGAGATCGCCGAGGCGCGGTGGTTCACCCGCGACGACTTCCGCCGCGAGCTGCGCGAGGGCTACCTGCGCGCCGCCGGCCGGCTGTCGATCTCGGCCCGGCTCATCGAGGGCTGGCTCGGGGAGCGGCTCGACGAGGTGGCCTGACGGTCGCAGCCGTGGCCCGGGGACCACGGGTGTCGGGCGCGGGTGAGAGAGTGCCGGGGTGATTTCTTCGGCCGACCCGCAGACCGCGGACGACATCCTCGCGGCGCTCGACCCCGAGCAGCGCGAGGTCGCGGCCAACCCGACCGGACCCATGGTCGTGCTTGCCGGTGCCGCACGGCAGACCCGCGCCATCACCCACCGCATCGCCTACGGCGTGCGCTCCGGCGCCTACCAGCCGCAGCGCGTGCTCGCCGTGACCTTCACCGCCCGCGCCGCGGGCGAGATGCGCACCCGCCTGCGCGACCTCGGGGTCGTCGGGGTGCAGGCCCGCACCTTCCACGCCGCGCGCTGCGCAGCTGCACTACTTCTGGCCCCAGGCCATCGGCGGCGCGGCCCCCGAGGTCATGGCGCACAAGGTGCCGGCCGTCGCCGAGGCCGCCTCCCGCATGGGCATGCGGCTCGACCGCAGCGAGCTGCGCGACGTCGCCGCCGAGATCGAGTGGTCGAAGGTCTCGCTGCTCACCCCCGAGACCTATGCGCCGCGGCCCGACGCGACCAGCGCGAGGCGCCCGGCATGGACCACACCGCCATGGCCCGGCTCATCGCGACCTACGAGGAGGTCAAGGGGGAGCGCGGCGTCATCGACTTCGAGGACGTGCTCCTGCTGACCGTCGGCATCCTCGAGGAGCGCGACGACATCGTCCGCACCGTGCGCGACCAGTACCGGCACTTCGTCGTCGACGAGTACCAGGACGTCAACGCGCTGCAGCAGCGCCTGCTCGACCTGTGGGTCGGCGGCCGCGGCGACATCTGCGTCGTCGGTGACCCGGCGCAGACGATCTACTCCTTCACCGGCGCCACCCCCCAGCACCTGCTGCGCTTCACGAGCACCCACCCCGGCGCGGCGACCGTGCGCCTCGTGCGCAACTACCGCTCCACCCCGCCCGTGCTCGCCCTGGCCAACCGGCTGCTCACCGACCCGAGCGGCCAGCGACGCGGTGGTGCCGTCGAGCTCGTGCCGCAGCGCGAGGGCGGCGAGCCGCCCCGCCTCACGGCGCTCGACGACGACCCTGCCGAGGCGGCCTGGGTCGCCGACCGGATCAAGGAGCTCGTCGCCCAGGGGCGACCGCTGCGCGAGATCGCGGTCCTCTTCCGCACCAACGGCCAGTCCGAGGCCTTCGAGTCCGCGCTCGCGGACGCCGACGTGCCCTACCTCGTGCGCGGGGGCGAGCGCTTCTTCTCCCGCAAGGAGGTGCGCGAGGCCGTCCTGCTGCTGCGCGGCGCTGCCCGCACCGACGACGGGAGCAAGCCACTGCCCGCCTTCGTCGGCGACGTGCTCGGCGGCATGGGCTGGCACGAGGACCCGCCCTCGAGCTCGGGCGCCGTGCGGGCCCGGTGGGAGTCGCTCAAGGCGCTCGTCGATCTCTCCGCCAGGCTGGCGTCGACGACGCCCGACGCGCGGCTGCCCGACCTCGTCGCCGACCTCGACGAGCGCATCGCCGCCCAGCACGCGCCGGACGTCGAGGGCGTGACCCTCGCGTCGCTCCACGCGGCCAAGGGCCTGGAGTGGGACGTCGTCTTCCTCGTCGGCTGCTCCGACGGGCTGATGCCGATCATGATGGCCGAGGGGCCGGAGGAGATCGAGGAGGAGCGGCGCCTGATGTACGTCGGCGTCACCCGCGCCCGTGAGGTCCTCCACCTGTCGTGGGCGCGCGCCCGGACCCCGGGTGCCCGCGGGACGCGACGGGTCAGCCGATTTCTCGATCAGGCGAGCGGCATCCTCGGCGAGGGCGCGCGCTCGACCCCCAAGCGCGCCAAGGCGCTCGCGGCTCGGGTGGCCCGCTCAAGGCGGCCCGCCCCAAGGTGTGCAAGGTGTGCGGCACTGAGCTGCAGACCGCGACCGAGCGGGCGTCGGGTCGCTGCCCGCAGTGCCCGCCGACCTACGACGAGGCGACCTTCGAGCGCCTGCGGTCCTGGCGGCTCGCGGTGTCCAGGGCGGCCTCCGTGCCCGCCTTCGTCGTCTTCACCGATGCCACCCTCGAGGCGATCGCGGAGGCCGAGCCGGCCCACCAGCGCGACCTGTCCGCCATCAGCGGCGTGGGCCCGCGCAAGCTCTCGCTCTACGCCGACCAGGTCCTCGCCGTCGTCGGCGGAGCGGACCCCGACGAGGTCGCCGAGGCCGCCGTCGGTAAGCCCGAGGACTGACCCGGGACCACCCCGACAGGCATCCGAAATTTAATTCGGTGGCGCGCACGAGAAGCGTGCTCTACGTTGGTCCTTGTCAGTCGGTCACGCCATCGCGTGTGATCCGAGAGCGCGTCGACGAGAGGAGGGCAGGACTCATGGACAACATCACGATGAACCTCATCCCGGAGTCTTGGGCTGCCCTCGTGCCGTCCGCCGATTGCATCGGCGACGCCACCGGCGTCTTCATCGACCGTGGCCGCACCCTGGCCGCTGAGCCGAAGACCCCCTTCGTCGTGGACCCGCGCCCTGCAGGACCTCCCGTCTAGGAGACGGACTCACAGGTCCTCCTTCTCAGGCCGCGGCATCCCGACACCGGGAACCGCGGCCTTCGTCGTGTCCCGGCACCGCCACAAGCACCCGCCACCCACGCATCACACGCCACCAGGAGAACCCGACGTGACGACCCTGACCCACCCACCGATACAGCGCCTGACCCCGTGCCAGGCGGAGGAGCCCGAGATCTGGTTCGCCGAGACGCCCGCCGGCGTCGAGTACGCCAAGGCGCTCTGCCAGGACTGCCCCTTCCAGACGAGGTGCCTCCAGGGCGCGCTCGAGCGCCGCGAGCCCTGGGGTGTCTGGGGCGGAGAGCTCTTCGACGCCGGACGCGTCATCCCCCGCAAGCGGCCGCGTGGCCGCCCCCGCAAGCACCCGATCCCCGCCTGAGCGAGAGACCGAGAGGAGGAGACACCATGAAGTTCCCCAAGATGCCGCGTCTGCGGCACACGGACCGACCGCTGGCCTACGTGCCCGAGCGTGAGCGCCGTGAGCTGCTGGCTCGCCGCCACGACCCCCGACCCGCTCACCTGAGCTTCCGATGAGCAGGATCGCCGGCGGCGTCGATCACGACTCCGCCCGAGAGGCCGACAGGCCCCACCCGATGCCCCGGGTGGGGCCTGTTGTCGTCTCCGCCGCGGGAGGCGAAGGGGGTGCACGTGGCACTCTGGTGCCCATGGCCACCACGCTGCGCATCGCCCAGGACGAGGCTGCCGACGAGCTGCTCTCCTCCGACCCCTTCGCCCTGCTGCTCGGGATGCTGCTCGACCAGCAGTTCCCGATGGAGCGGGCCTTCGCCGGCCCGGCGAAGGTCAAGGAGCGCTTCGGCTCGCTCGACCCCGCGAAGATCGCGGCGGCCGACCCGGAGAAGTTCGCCGACCTGTGCGCGACGCCGCCGGCCGTGCACCGCTACGGCCGCTCGATGGCCGGTCGCATCCAAGCCGTCGCCGAGGTCGTGCGCGACGACTACGACGGCGACGTCACCCGCATCTGGACGAGCACCGACGACCCCGCCGAGATCGTCAAGCGCCTCAAGGCGCTGCCAGGCTTCGGCGACCAGAAGGCGCGCATCTTCGCCGCCCTGCTCGGCAAGCAGCTCGGCGTGCAGCCGGCCGGCTGGCGCGAGGCGATCGGCCCCTACGCGGAGGAGGGCTCGCGCCGCTCGGTCGCCGACGTCACCGACGAGACCTCGCTGCAGGAGGTCCGGGACTACAAGAAGGCCGCGAAGGCCAAGGCGAAGGCCGCCAAGGGCTGACGCCCCCGGACCTGCGACGGGTGGACGTCAGCCGTCGGCGAAGCCCGGCAGCAGCCGCTCCATCGACCCGCGGGCCGGGATCGTCGCACCGAGCTGGCACAGCACGCCGGTCGACCCGACGAAGACGCGGTGGATCATCGCGTACTCGCGCGGCATGTTCATCCGCAGCCCGGTGGCGAACTCGGGCGCGCGCAGGTCGGTGACCCCGCGGGCCGCGGCGCGCAGCCACTCGCGGGTGAAGGCGTGCTCGGGCTCGCGGAGCGGCTCGACGAAGGGGAGCAGGTAGGTGAGCACCTCGTCGGCGTCGACCTCGATGCCCGGGAGGATGAAGCCCTCGGACCGGAGCCCGTCGACGACACCCTCGGCGTCACCGGCGAGCGCCCGCCGCACGAGGCGACCGACGACCGGGGGGATGCCGTGGGGCAGGTGCGCGACGGCGCCGTAGTCGATGACGCCGAGCCGCCCGTCGGGGGTGAGCCGGAAGTTGCCCGGGTGCGGGTCGGCGTGGAGGAGACCCGCCCGCCCCGGCCCGTCGAGGAGGAACTCGAGGTAGAGCTGGCCCACCCGATCGCGCACGTCCTGGTCGGCGTCGCGGATGACCTGGCTGAGCGGCGCCCCGGGCAGCCACTCGCCGACGATGACGTGCCGGGTGTGCAGCACGACGTCGGGGACCGCGACGTGCGGGTCGTCCCTGAAGGCCTGCGCGAAGGCCCGCTGGTTGGCCGCCTCGAGCCCGTAGTCGAGCTCCTCGTCGGCGGCCGCGAGCAGCTCGTCGGTCACCGGCTTGATGTCGATGCCCGGCATCCAGGTCGTCGCCACCCGCGCCAGCCGGGCGATCTGCTGCAGGTCGGAGCGAAGCGCCCGGTCGGCGCCGGGGTACTGCACCTTGACCGCGACCTCCCGGCCATCGGCGGCGATGCCGCGGTGCACCTGGCCGATCGACGCGGCAGCTACGGGCGCGTCCTCGATGTCGACGTGCTCGCGCCACCGGGCCCCGAGGTCGCGGGCAAGTACCTCGTGGACCTCGGCGGTCGACATCGGGGGAGCGGCGTCCTGCAGGCGCACGAGCATCTCGCGGTAGGGCTCGACCATCTCCTCGGGCATCGCGGCCTCGAGGACGGAGAGGGCCTGGCCGACCTTCATCGCGCCGCCCTTGAGCGAGCCGAGCACGGCGAAGAGCTGCTCGGCGGTGCGGCGTTGGATCTCCTCGGTGACGACGTCGGCGGGCGTGCCCGTGAGGCGGCGCCCGACGCCGCGGGCGCTGCGACCGGCATGGCCGAGGGGCACGGCTGCCAACCGTGCCGCGCGCCCGGCGGCTCGTCGTGGGATCTGGCTCACACGGCCTTGTGTCGCCCCACCCTGACGCTGCGGCGCACCCCCTTCGGGCGTGGTGTCGGCCGGGGTGCGCTCCCGGTCTCCGCGCACCCCGGGCAGCCCGGGTGGGAGGGCCACCGGTGCCGCTCGAGGGTGGGGCCGGCGTGGCCACCTCGAAGGACCACTCCGGGGTGGCGACCAGACCCGCGAGGTGGTCGAGGGCGAGGCGCGGTCGTCAGGCCGGCGGCGAGCAGCCGGACGGCGGGGCAGCCCCGTCCGTTCGGTTCGGGCCCCG
>NZ_JBNFOF010000159.1:0-7373 GCF_057364645.1 Janibacter sp. CFPM2_SD2 | reverse complement strand
GCAGGCGAGTCCGCCGCCCCGGGGGACCGGCGCCGCGTGCGACGAGCGGTCGTTGGGCACGTCGAGCATGTCGATGGCGACGAGCCCGGCCCGCACGAGGGGGGCGGCGCCAGCGGTGACGGCAGCGGCGCCCAGAGCGGGCAGGAGGGAGCGCGAGCCGTCGCTCACGACAGGTGCGGCAGCGCGTCGTCCTTGACCGCCGGGGTCGGTGCGACCCCGACGTGCTCGAGCATGAGGACCAGGGCCTCGTCGTCCGGGGGACCCTGGTGGCGCTCGAGGGCCTCGGGCCGGATGCCCGGCACGGGCACGTGCGAGACGCGGGGGTGGCCCGAGCCGAGGATCGTCTCCCCGTCGCCGTAGAGCTCCTCGCGCAGCTTCTCACCCGGGCGCAGGCCCGTGTAGACGATGTCGACCTTGTGGCGTCCCGACAGCGAGATGAGCGTGTTGGCCACCTCGTTGATCCGCACCGGCTGGCCCATGTCGAGGACCATGACGTCGCCGTGCTGACCGACCGCCGCGGCCTGCAGCACGAGCTGGCAGGCCTCCTCGACGAGCATGAAGAACCGCTCCGCCTGCGGGTGCGTCACCGTGACCGGCCCGCCGCGCTCGATCTGGTCGGTGAAGACCCCGATGACCGAGCCGCGTGAGCCCAGGACGTTGCCGAAGCGCACGCTGACGAAGGTGCCCCGGCCCTGCCGGGCGAATCCCGCGGTGAGGCGCTCGGTGAGGCGCTTGCTGTACCCGAGGACGCACGTGGGGTTAGCGGCCTTGTCCGTCGAGATGTTGACGAAGGTCGACACACCCGAGCGCTGCGCCGCGCGCAGCACGTTGAGCGTGCCGAGGACGTTGGTCTTCCACGCCTCGGCGGGGCTCTTCTCGAGCATCGAGAGGTGCTTGAGGGCCGCGGCGTGGAAGACGACCTGCGGCGCGTGGGAGTCGAAGACCTCGCGCAGCCGCGCGGCGTCACGGATGTCGGCGAGGACGATGTCGTCGCCCTCGAAGAGCCCACGCCCGGTGAGGCTGAGCTGGGTCGCCTGGAGCGCCGTCTCGTCGCGGTCGAGCAGGACGAGGTGCGCCGGGGAGTACTTGGCGATCTGCCGGCACAGCTCGGACCCGATGGAGCCGCCGGCGCCGGTGACGAGCACGCGTCGCCCGGTGACGCACCGGGCGATCGCCGTCGCGTCGAGCTGGACCGGCTGACGGCCCAGCAGGTCGCTGAGGTCGATGGTGCGCAGGTTCTCCGTGGCGGGGCGGCCCATGAGCTCGGAGGCGGCGGGAGCACGAGCAGCTCGAGGCCGGCCTGGGCGGCCCGGTTGCGCAGGTCGATGAAAGAGCTCGGGGGTGGCGCTCGGGGACGGCGATGGCGAGGGTCGTCGCGTCCTCGCGGTCGGCGACGGCACCGAGGTGCTCGCGGCGGCCGCGCACCCGGATGCCGTCGATGCGCAGCCGGCGCTTGCGGGGGTCGTCGTCGAGGATCGCCACGGGGTGCATCTGGCTGTCGGGGTCACGCAGCATCGCGCGGACGATCTGGCGGCCCCCTTCGCCGGCGCCGAAGACGACGACCCGCTTCGCGTCGACGTGCGGACCCGTGCCCGAGCGCATGGCGCGGATGACGAACCGTGCGCCGAACATCCCGACGAGGGCGATGGCCGCTGCGGTGACCGGGACTGAGCGCGGGACGAAGATCGGGTCGGAGGCGAAGTTCAGCACCATGATGACCACACCGACGATCGCCACGAGCTTGGTCACCGAGTAGACCTCCTCGAAGGACCCCGGCTCGTGCCGGACGAGGTAGGGCCCGATGAGGATGCCGAGGACGAGGTGGATCACCGCGACGCCGCCCACGGCCATGGCGAGCCGGTCCCTGTCGACGAGGGTGACGTCGAGGTCGTAGCGCAGGATCGTGGCGGCGACGAGGGCGACCGCCCAGATGATGAGGTCGACGATGGCCCACGCGGCCAGAGGGCCGCGGCGACTGGCACGCAGGGGAGCGCGAGATGCACTCACGTGGCGACCTTTCGCTCGGCGGGCGGACTCATCCGCAGGCCATCATGGCAGGCTCTATCGTCACGTGGGTCACTCTGGACGTCATGTGGGATCACTCGTCACTCCCGGCTCACCGGATGTCGACGGCGAGGACGTGGTCGCTCGCCCCCACGACGAGCCGGTCGTCGACCCGCACGATGCCCCTCGCGGTGACGCCCTCGGAGACCGGTGTCGCCGTGCGCAGGTTGATCGGGTCGACCGCGTAGAGCCGGCCGTTGGTCCGGAGGAAGAGGTACCCCCGGTGGGTCACGAGGTCGGTGCTGCGGAAGGTCGGGCTGTCCCCGACGGGTGTGGGGTCGACGGTGATCGAGCGCAGGGTGTGCCCGTCGGTCGGGTCGAGCTCGTAGAGGGTCCCGCCGTCGGCCGCCCAGATCGTGCCCCGCGGGCCGACGGTGACGGTGAGTGACTGGGCCCCCTCGGCCGGGGCGACCGACCACGTGACCCGGCCCGACACCGGGTCGTAGCCGAAGACCCGCGCGCTCGGGGTCGTCGGGGTCGCGCCGAGACCGCCCCACCGGGACGTGCCGCCGTAGACGACCCCGTCCCGGGCGGTGAGCGAGACGATCGACTGGTCGGGCACGAGGCCGCGGGTGAACCGCGTCATCCGGCCGCCCTGGATCGTGCCGATGCCGCCGCCGAGGACGCCGTACTTCGGCACGGTGCCGAAGAGCACGCGGTCGCCGACGGTCGTCCACGCCGTCGGCCGGTCTTGGTTCTGCGTGCTGCCGAGCGACGCGATCTCGACCGGGTCACCACCCGTCCGCGACGGGTCGTGGCGCCAGATGTGGGCCGAGGTATAGGTCCCCAGGTAGTTCACGCCCCCGAGGGTCGTGCCGCCCTCGAGCTCGCCGAGCGCCGACGATCCGTCTTCGGCGAGGCCCGGTCGCAGCCCGCCGCTGCGGACGTCGAGGATGGCCATCTGGGGCCCGGCGTAGCCCCCGACGACGGCCGAGCCGTCGCTCCCTTCGGCCAGCGCCTTGGTCGGCAGCGCCTCGGGCCGCAGGTCGAGGTGGAAGGTGGTCTCCCGGGAGCCGTTGAGGTCGTGGGCGGCCACGTCACCCGTCGCCGGGTCGACGACGAGCAGCCACTCGGAGGCCCTTCCCCTGATGGTCGCCCGCACGACGTGGCGCTGCCCGATCGCCGGCGTTGACGCGGGGCCGGTGGTCGAGCGTCCGGTGCGGGAGTCGACGCTCACGAGGTGGCGCGAGACGACGTAGTGGAACCGACCCCGGCTGTCGAGGGGTGTGGGCAGCTGGTCCGCGGCATTGACCGGGACGTCCCACGTGCGCCGCTCGAGGTCGTAGAGACGGCGCTCAGTAGGCCTGTGGGAGCCGTCGGCGTGGGTGCCAGCAGGCACCTTGACCGCGAGGTAGCGCCCGAGCAGCTCGAGCTCGCTGAGGACGCCCTGCGTGGCCCGGCCGGCAGGGGGATGACCGTGCGGTCGTCGGGGTCGTCGATGGCGACCCGGACGATCGCCGGCTGGCTCGTGCCGACCCCGACGTAGACGTAGCGCTCGTCGACGGCGACGCTGCGGGCGTACTCCTGCTCGTGCCGCACCCGCCCGAGGCTCGTGATCTCGCCGGAGTCGGGGTCGACCCGCCAGAGCTCGCCGCCCGGGTAGCTGCCGCCCCAGATGGTGCCGTCGGGTGCCACGGCCAGGTCGAAGACCGTGCGGGCCCCGCCGGTCACCCGCCCGAGATCCTCGGCGGAGTCTGCCCCGGGCGTCCACCGGTAGAGGTGGCCGCCGTCGCCGCCGGCGTAGAGCCGACCGTCGCGACCCACGACGACGGTCTGGCCCGTCGTCATGCCCGGCAGCTCGACCCGGTCCTCGAGGGCACCCGTCTCGAGATCGAGGACCTGCAGGCGGGTCGGCACCCCGGTGACGAGCGTTGCGACCTTGACGCGGCCATCTCGGACGAAGGGAGCACTGGTGCGGGTTCGTGCTGAGGCTCGCAGGGGGGTCCCGAGGTCGGTCACCTCGAAGTCCAGCGGCGGCGCGCCGGGCGTGGGAGTCAGTGAGAAGGCGTCCCAGGATGCGGTCGCCGTGCCGGACAGCGAGGTCCGTGGGCGCACCGCGGCGGAGTGAGCCTCACGCGGAGCGACGACGTCGGCCGCGGTCACGAGGCTCCACCGCCCAGCCGGGCGCCCCCCTGACAGGGACCGGGACCCCAGCTCGTGGCCCTCGGCGTCGTACCAGACGACGTCGACAGCGGTCGTGCCCCTCACCGGGTGCACCCACCCGCGGAAGGTGTAGGTCACGTCCGCGTCCACTCGGGTGCGCTCGCTCGTGGCGCTTGCCGCTCCCTTCGGCGTGGTGTCGTCGAGCAGCAGCGACCAGCGGCCCAGGCGGGCCCGGAGGGACGAGCGGGTCGCGGTCGCCCCGCCGGAGCCCGTCGTCTGCCAGGAGCGAAGGGAGCCATCGACACCGGGTGACTGCTCGAGGCTCGCGTCGGGGATCACCGAGTCGGTGATGCGCACGTCGTCCCACCAGGTGCGGCCGGAGCCGTCGTCGCTCGAGGCGATCTGCAGCTCGCCGTAGCGAGCGCCCTTCGGGGCGGTGATGTCCAGGGAAACCCGCTGCCACATGTCAGTGGCGCCGGACGTTCTGCGAACGTCGTGGCCGAGGGTGTGGCCGGACGAGTCGATCCACCGCACCCGCAGCTCCTGGTCGGCGCCGCGCTGGAAGGCGTGCGCACTGACGTAGTGGGGGCGTCCGGATGCGGTGGCGAAGAGGGACCAGGTCGCGCGGGCATCACCGGTGCCCTCGGCGTCCTCCACGAGCAGCGAGTGCTCACCCGACACGGCGTGCTCCGTCGATCGCCGGACCACTCCTGCGCGCGGTGAATGGAGGGTCCATCCCGAGGCCCCCGGGCGTCCGGACTCGAAGTTGTCGACGGCGCTCGTGTCGAGAGTCGCTACCGGCGGCTCTTCGCGGAGAAGGGCCCATCCCGTGACGAGCACGAGGGTGATGACGAGGATGGCGGGGAGCGCAAGGCGACGCAGAGTCCTCATGTGAGGTGGTGCTCCGGGGGTGGCGGGGTGAGTCCTCGCGATCCTAGTGGCAGGTCGCTGTCGCGCTCGCGCCGAGCCCGCCCACCGGGTGAGGATGGCGGCATGAGCGTACGCATTCTGGTGGTGTGCACCGGCAACGTCTGCAGGTCGCCCTACGCCCACCTGACCTTGGCAGCAGCATTGGAGGGGGCGAGCCCCGGATGCTTCGACGTCTCGAGCGCCGGCACCCATGCTCTCGAGGGGCATCCCGTCGATCCGGGCAGCGCGACGATCCTCGACGCGCTGGGCATCGACCACATGGACTTCGCGGCGCGGCAGCTCTCGGCGCAGCTCATGGCCGACGCCGATGTCGTCCTGACTCTCGACAGGACACATCGCTCCGGGGCGCTGGCGTACTCGCCACGACACCTCAAGAGGACCTTCACCCTCAAGGAGCTGGCACGTCTGATCGAGACCGCTGACGCCCGCAGACCCTGGGTGCAGCGGCTTGCCGGGCTCGAGACGGTCGACGAGCGGTGGGCCGCCATGCCTGAGCACCTCGCCCGTGAACGGGGGCTGAGCCGCGTGGACGAGGGCGCTGATGACATCGCCGACCCCTACCGCCAGCCGCAGGAGGCCTTCGAGGCGATGGCTGCCGAGGTCGACGCGGCCGTGGCGACCATCGTCGAGCTCGAGCGAGCCTTCAGCTGAGCAGGTCGAGGAGGTACTGGCCGTAGCCGCTCTTGACGAGGGGCTCGGCGCGCTCGCGCAGGCCGTCGTCGTCGACGAAGCCCATGCGCCAGGCGACCTCCTCGGGGCAGCCGATCTTCAGGCCTTGCCGGTTCTCGAGGTGCGCACGTAGTTGCTCGCGTCGTTGAGCGCGGCAAAGGTGCCGGTGTCGAGCCAGGCCGTGCCGCGGGGGAGCACCTCGACGTGGAGGCGACCCTCGTCGAGATAGGTGCGGTTGAGGTCGGTGATCTCCAGCTCGCCGCGCGCGGACGGGCGCAGCCCGCGGGCGCGCTCGACGACGGTCTCGTCGTAGAAGTACAGGCCCGGGACGGCGAAGCGGGAGCGCGGGCGTGCCGGCTTCTCCTCGAGGTGACGGGCCCTCCCTTCGTCGTCGAAGTCGACCACGCCGTAGGCGGAGGGGTCCGCGACCTGGTAGCCGAAGACCGCCGCGCCCTCGATGTCGTCGAAGTGCCGCAGCTGGGTGCCCAGACCCGGCCCGTAGAAGATGTTGTCGCCGAGGACGAGGGCCGACGTGTCGCCGGCGACGTGCTCCTCGCCGATGACGAAGGCCTGCGCCAGCCCGTCGGGACTGGGCTGCTGGGCATAGGTGATGGAGATGCCGAACCGGCTCCCGTCACCGAGCAGCCGCTCGAACTGGGGGGCCTCGTGCGGGGTGGTGATGACGAGGACCTCGCGGATGCCGGCGAGCATGAGGGTGCTCAGCGGGTAGTAGATCATCGGCTTGTCGTAGACCGGCACGAGCTGCTTGGAGATGCCCTGGGTGATCGGGTGGAGCCGGCTGCCTGTGCCCCCCGCGAGGATGATGCCGCGCATGGGTCGAGGGTAGCGACGCCGACACGTCCGCGGGTCCGCGGCCGATAGCCTCCGACCATGGACCTGAGCATCGAGCACACCCGCATCCCGGGGCTGCTCGTCGTCCGGCGCCCGGTGCACCGTGACGCGCGGGGGTGGTTCACCGAGTCCTGGCAGCGGGCGAAGATGGTCGCGGCGGGGCTGCCCGACTTCGGGCCGGTGCAGCACAACGTCTCCCACAACGCCTCGCGCGGCGCGACCCGCGGCATCCACGCCGAACCCTGGGACAAGCTCGTCACCGTCGTCCACGGCCGGGTCTTCGGTGCCTGGGTCGATCTGCGCGCGGGCGAGGGCTTCGGCGCCACCGTCACCCTCGAGCTCGACGAGAGCACCGCCGTCTTCGTCCCGCGCGGCGTCGGCAACTCCTACCAGGCCCTCGCCGACGAGACCGTCTACTCCTATCTCGTCAACGAGCACTGGCGCCCCGACGTCACCTATCCCGCGCTCGCCCTCGACGACCCCACCGCCGCGATCGAATGGCCGATCCCCTTGTCGCACAGTGGGAGTGAGGGGGCGCAGATCAGCGACAAGGACCGGACCAACCCGCGACTGGCGGAGGTCACCCCCTTCGTCCCGCGGCCGGCGCTCCTCCTCGGCGGCAGCGGGCAGATCGGCTCGGCCCTGCGCCGACTCCTGCCCGATCTCGCTCACGGTGCTCCTCGGGTGTCGATGACGTCTTGCAGATTCTGCAAGCAAGTATGCACTATCCGTCAGGCGCATCTACGGTGGACGTC
>NZ_JBNFOF010000158.1:0-7468 GCF_057364645.1 Janibacter sp. CFPM2_SD2 | reverse complement strand
CGAGCCGGCCCGCGCCGGAGCGCGGGCAGGCCGAGCCCGAGCCCGAGCCGGAGCAGACCGAGCCGGCCGAGCAGGCAGTCGCCGACGACGAGGCACCGCAGCAGGTCTCCCGCGCCAACCAATCAGCGGGCGAGGGCGCCGACCCGTCGGGCAAGACTGCCTCCAACTCGTCGTCCACCGACGAGAAGCCCTCGGCCGACGTGGAGGCTGACGAGTCGGACTCGACTCCCACCGCCGGGGCCGAGCCCGCCGACAGCGCCGACACCGTTTCCGAGGCATCGGACGACGCACCGGAGCAAGACGACACGCAGCAGGACGACGCCGAGCAGCAGGAGCCCCAGGGCAAGGGGCGGGGCCGCAAGGGCCGCGCCAGCGTGCCGAGCTGGGACGACGTGATGTTCGGGACCACCCGCGACTGACCCGACGCCGGCGCCCGGGCTGCGGATCTTGCGCAGTCCCCGGGCGGTGCACGGCCCCCTCGTGACTCTGCATTGCCCAACGGCAATGCAGCCTCCCGCCCTCTCAACCCTGCAGGACCCTAGGGTTGTGCGGAGTTCGGAGCCCGGCGTCAGCTCGGCGGCGGGACCGGGCAGGCGTCGAGGTCGAAGGGCAGGACGTCCGCCGACTGCGCGACGGCTCGTGCGGCGCGCGAGCTCATCCGTCGCATGTGGTGCCGTCGGCAGAGCACCTCGTACTCGACCTCGGCCTCGTGCTGCGGGTTCGCGGTGTCGCCGACGACGACCTGCTCCCCCTCGACGACCATGACGCCGTCGACGACGCGGGCATTGTGCGTCGCCCGGCGCCCGCACCAGCACAGCGCCGAGACCTGCAGCACCTGGGTGCGGTCGGCGAGCTCGATGAGCCGCTGGCTGCCCGGGAAGAGCTGGGTGCGGAAGTCGCTCGTGATGCCGAAGGCGTAGACCTCGATGTCGAGCTCGTCGACGATCCGCGCGAGCTGGTCGACCTGCTCGGGGGTGTAGAACTGCGCCTCGTCGCAGATGAGGTAGTCGACACGGCCGCCGGCGGTCAGCTGGGCGACGACCGTGTCCCACAGGTCGAGGTCTTCGGCCACCTCGACGGCCGGAGTGGACAGACCCAGTCGGGAGGACAGGACGGCCTCGCCGGAGCGGTCGAGGCGGGTGAGGATGATGCCGACCCGTCCCGGCCGGTGGTTGTGGTCCATCTGCAGGGCGAGCGTGGACTTGCCGCAGTCCATCGTCCCGGCGAAGAAGCTCAGCTCGGCCACGTCACTGCTCCTGGGCGTCGAGGACGAGCCACGGGATCGTGACCTCGTCGGCGGTGATCGAGCCGTGCACGCCGAGCAGCGCCCGCAGCTCCGGGCGGTGGCGTCGCGAGTCGACGACGGCGACGGGGCCGGTCATCGCGGCGATGACATCGCCGATGCGCGGCCGCACCGTCTCGCTCACGGGACCGAACCACCCGCGGGCGATCGTCGTCGTCGACGTCGACGACGACGAGCGCGTCGTCCGCGAGCCGCCCGCGCCAGGTCGCCAGCACGTCGTCACGGGCACCCGGCGTGACGTGCAGCTGCAGGCAGCGCGGCTCGCCCGACACGTGCCGCACGCCGGCGTCGAGCTCGGCATCCTCCGCCAGGTCGGGCCGGGACTCGAGCGGGACGTCGACCATCCCGTGGTCGGCAGTGATGTGCAGCGCCGTGTCGCGCGGCAGGAGGGAGGCGAGGCGGGCGAGCTGCGCGTCGACCTCCTCGAGCTCCTCGCCCCACTCCAGCGAGCCGACGCCGTGGACGTGGCCGACCTTGTCGACATCGCCCCAGTAGAGGTAGACGAGCGAGCGCGGCGCTGCGCGCAGGGCGGTCACGGTCGCGTCGACGCGGGCCGCCAGGCTGTTGGCTGCGGTGAAGCGGCCACCGCGCAGGGCCGCCTCGGTGAGCCCGGAGCCGTCGAAGAAGCCCGGTCCGACGCGGGTGACGGCCACCCCGGCCGCCTGCGCCGCCTCGAAGACCGTCGGGGTCGGCTGCCACCGGCGGGGCTGCGGCCCGTCCTCCCACGACAGCTCGTTGAAGACGCTGTCGGTGTCGGGGTCGTAGGCCTCGTAGCCGACGAGCCCGTGGACGCCGGCGAGCGCCCCGGTGCCGAACGTGCCCATCGAGGTCGCGGTCGTCGACGGGAAGCCGCAGTCGATGGTCACGGCGGCCTGCGGGTCCTGCAGCAGCCGCCGCAGGAAGGGCGCGTGCCCGCCGCGTCGGGCCAGCAGCGCGGCCCCGAGCCCGTCGACGAGGACGACGACGGCCCTGCGGGCGGGACGAAGGGGGCGGTCCCCCGCCTTGGTCAGCCCGGGAACGCCCAGGCTCGTGGCGACGGCGGGCAGGACGCGGTCGAGCCGCGGGGTGGTCGGCAGCAGCGGTCCGTGGGCGTGGTCGTGGTGGGCCATGCGCCGGATCAGTGGCCGATGCTCGCCGAGAGGTCCCGGGCGAACTCGATGGCCCGGTCGAGCGCGACCCGACCCTCGGCCTCGGCGCTGATGCGCAGGGCAATGTCGTCGCTCGCGATGGTGCCCTCGTAGCCGTGGTCGCCGCCGTCGCAGTCGGGGTCGTTGCACAGCGCGGGGAGCAGGTCGACCCGGCTGACGGCACCCCAGCCGATGGTGAGGGTCAGCTCGCGACCGAGGGAACCCGGCACGTAGCGGGATGGGTCGCCGACGACGTGCGTGAGCATCACGCCGCGCACCGACGACAGCGGGATGCACTCGGTCGTCGCCGTCGCGATCTCCTGCGCGCCGGAGAAGTGGTCGGGGTAGTCGTCGGCGTGCGCGACGACCAGGCGGGTCGCCGTGCGGGCGAAGACGGTGATGTGCCGACGCACGGTGTCCTGGTCGAAGGTCGTCTCCTGGTGGACGAGGTGCCCGTGGACCTCTTCAGTGCCCACGGCCGCCTTGACCACGTCGCCGACGAGCGCCGGGTAGTAGCCCGCCCGCTCGATGTCGGCGGTGAGTGCGTCAGGCAGGCTGATCGCGGTGAGGTCGGCGTGTGCGGGCATGCCGCCATTGTGCCCCAGCCTCAGGTCAGGCTCCGCGCACTGGCGTCGATCCGGCGGAGCGCGGGGGCGATCATCACGTCGGCGCCGAGGACCGTCAGGCCGGAGGGGTGGGCGATGACCGGGTTGAGCTCCACCGACGACAGCTCGAGGAAGTCGTCGGACATGAGCGACAGACGACCGAGGAGGTCCTCGAGCGCCGCCCGGTCGACCGGCGCCGCTCCCCCGTGCCCCATGAGCAGCGGCGCCGACTTGAGGTCCTCGACGAGCTCGCGCACGTCGACGTCGGTCAGGGGCGGGATCCGGTAGGCGATGTCGTCGAGCAGGGTCGTCGTCGCCCCGGCGATGCTGAAGGAGACGACCGGCCCGAAGAGCGGGTCCTCGATCGACGAGCAGACCGTGGAGACGCCGGTACCGGCCATCTTCTGCACGACGAAGTAGTTGGCGTCGAGCGGCGCCAGGCGCCGGTCCATCGTCTCGAAGGCCACGCGGACGGCATCGGCGTCGTGCAGGTCGACGCGGATGCCCTCGAGGACGGCCTGCCCGCGCACGAGCGGCGAGAGGGACTTGACGACGACGGGGTAGCCGACCTCCTCGGCGGCGAGGACGGCCTCCTCGGCGGTGGCCACCTCGCGCCGCGGCCACAGGGTGATGCCATAGGCGGCGAGCAGCTCCTGGGACTCGTCGGCCGTCAGTGCCCGCCCCTCGGGGTCCTCGGCGAGCACCCGGTCGAGCAGGGCCCGAGCGGCCCAACGGTCGATCCCCTCGCGCACGACCGCCTCACCCTTGTCCTTGTCCCGCCAGGCGCCGTAGTCCGTCGCGCCGCGAGCGCCGCACCGCCTCCTCGGGCATCGGGTAGATCGGGATCGCCTGGCGCGGCTGCCCCTCCTCGGTCTCGCCCCACTCGTTGGCGAAGTGAGCGCTCTCGCCGCCGGTGTCGACGCCGCGCATGCCGAGCAGGGTGGCGACGCAGGGCTTGTCGGAGCGTGAGGCGGCGTGCCGCACCGCGTCGACGACGTCCTGCTCGAGGGCGCCGACGGGTGGGATGAAGCAGACGATGACCGAGTCGACCTGCTCGTCGTCGAAGGCCGCGTCGACGGCCCGGCGGAACTCCGCCGCCGAAGCCTCGGTACGCACGGCCACCGGCCCGTGGGTGACCTCGAGCCCGCGCGAGGTGGCGTTGTCCGCCGAGAGCGCGACGAGCTGGTTGGAGTTGCCGACGACGGCGACCCGGCGGCCCCTCGGCAGGGGCTGGTGGACGAGCAGCTGGGCCACGTCGAACATCTGGTGGACGTTTTCGCAGCGAATGACGCCCGCCTGGTTGAGCATCGCGGTGAAGGCGTGCGGCTTGACCTTCGGTCGGCGCACGCGGTGCCCGGGCGGGGCGCTGAAGTTGGCCGACGCCGCCTTGACGACGATGACCGGCTTGCTCGACGCGAGGTGGCGGGCGATCCGGGAGAACTTGCGCGGGTTGCCCATGGACTCGAGGTAGAGGCCGACGGCGTGGGTGCGCTCGTCCTCGACCCAGTACTGCATGAGGTCGTTGCCCGAGACGTCGGTGCGGTTGCCCGCGGAGGCGAAGACCGAGATGCCGAGGTTGCGTCGGGCGGCCGAGTCGAGGTTGGCGATGGCCAGCGCACCGCTCTGCGAGAAGAGCCCGAGATGGCCGGGCTCGGGGATGATCGGCGTGAGCGTCGCGTTGAGGCTGACCGCGGGGTCGGTGTTGATCAGGCCGAAGGAGTTGGGCCCGACGACCCGCATCCCGTGGGTGCGGGCCAGCCGCAGCACCTGCTGCTGCATGCGCGCGCCGTCCTCGTCCACCTCGGCGAAGCCCGAGGAGATGATCAGCAGCGTCTTGACCCCCGCGGCGGCGCACTCGCCGACGATCTGCGGGACCTTGTCCGCCGGCACCGCGATGACCGCCAGCTCCACGCCCCCTTCGATCTCGCCGATGGAGCGCTCGGCCTGCAGGCCGAGGACGGTCCCGGCCTCGGGGTTGACCGCGTGGACCCGCCCGGTGAAGCCGCCGTCGACGATCTGCTTGAGGACCTGGTGACCGATCGCCCGCTCCCGGCGGCTCGCGCCGATGACCGCGACGGAGTCCGGGTGGAGCATCGCCCGCACGCTCTGCGCCTCGGCGCGGTGCTCGCGGGCGAAGCGCACCGACAGCGACTCGGCGGTCGGCTCGATGGCGAAGTGGAGGGTGACGACACCGTCCTCGAAGCGCCGGCTGACCTGGTAGCCCGCGTCGGAGAAGACGCTGAGCATCTTGCGGTTCTGCGGCAGGACCTCGGCCTCGAACTCGGTGATGTCGGTCGCATAGGCGATCGCCGCGAGGTGCTCGAGCAGCACCGAGCCGATGCCCTTGCCGTGGTAGTGGTCGGAGATGTTGAAGGCGACCTCGGCGCTGTGCGGGCTCACCCGGTCGTAGCGGCCGATGCCGATGATGTCGTCGCGGATCGTCGCGACGAGGGCCATGCGATCGACGTAGTCGACCTCGGTGAAGCGCTTGATGTCGCGGTCGCTGAGGTTGCGCATCGGGGCGAAGAAGCGCAGGTAGATCGACTCGTCGGACTGGCCGGCGTGGAAGCGACGGACACCGTCGGCGTCCGAGGGCTTGATCGGACGCAGACGGCAGACCGAGCCGTCCCGCAGCACGACATCGGCCTCCGCGTGGACCGGGTACCCCGGAGGGAGCTGCGTCATGGCCCCAATCCTGCCACGGCCTCCCCCGCCCGACCGGGCGCCCACCGAGCGTGTGTCGGTCCCGCGGCAGAGCCGGCCCAGGGGTGAGGATGGACGGGCTCGACACCCGCCCACCGAGGAGTGCACCGCCAGCATGGCCCGCCGTTCCGCCACCCCCGCGACGCCCGACGTCCCCGAGCGGATCGTCGACATCGACGTCGCGGACGAGATGCGCAATGCCTTCCTCGAGTACAGCTACTCCGTGATCCACGCGCGGGCCCTGCCCGACGCCCGCGACGGCCTCAAGCCGGTCCACCGCCGCATCCTCTACTCGATGAGCGAGATGGGCCTGCGGCCCGAGCGCGGCCACGTGAAGTCCTCGCGCGTCGTCGGCGAGGTCATGGGCAAGTACCACCCGCACGGTGACTCGGCGATCTACGACGCCCTCGTGCGCATGGCCCAGCCCTTCTCCATGCGCCTGCCGCTCGTCGACGGCCACGGCAACTTCGGCTCGCTCGACGACGGACCCGCCGCGAGCCGCTACACCGAGGCGCGCATGGCCCCGGCCGCGCTGCTCATGGTGACCGGGCTCGACGAGGACACCGTCCCCTTCGTCCCCAACTACGACGACCAGCTGATGCAGCCCGAGGTGCTGCCGGCGGCCTACCCCAACCTCCTCGTCAACGGCACGACCGGCATCGCCGTCGGCATGGCGACGAACATGCCGCCGCACAACCTCGTCGAGGTCATCGGGGCGGCCCGCCACCTGCTGACCCACCCCGATGCCAGCCTCGACGACCTGATGAAGTTCGTCCCCGGCCCGGACCTGCCCGGCGGTGGCCGGATCATCGGCCTCGACGGCATCCGCGACGCCTACCTCACCGGCCGCGGCAGCTTCCGCACGCGGGCGACGACCCGGATCGAGAAGGTCTCGCCGCGCCGCCAGGGCATCATCGTCACCGAGCTGCCCTACCTCGTCGGCCCCGAGAAGGTCATCGAGAAGATCAAGGACTCCGTCCAGTCGAAGAAGCTGCAGGGCATCGCCGACGTCAAGGACCTCACCGACCGCGAGTCCGGCCTCCAGCTCGTCATCGAGATCAAGAACGGCTTCAACCCCGAGGCGGTCCTCGAGCAGCTCTACAAGCTGACGCCGATGGAGGACTCCTTCTCCATCAACAACGTCGCGCTCGTCGACGGCCAGCCGCGGACGATGGGCCTCAAGGAGCTGCTCACCGTCTACGTCGACTTCCGACGCGACGTCGTGCGCCGGCGCAGCGAGTACCGGCTCGCCAAGCGCCGCGAGCGGCTGCACCTCGTCGAGGGCCTGCTCATCGCGATCCTCGACATCGACGAGGTCATCCAGGTCATCCGCTCCAGCGACGACGCGACGATCGCGCGCACCCGGCTGCAGGAGGTCTTCGACCTCTCCGAGGTACAGGCGACCTTCATCCTCGACCTGCAGCTGCGCCGGCTGACGAAGTTCTCCAAGCTCGAGCTCGAGAAGGAGCAGAGCGAACTGCTCGCCCAGATCGCCGAGCTCGAGGAGATCCTCGGCGACGACAAGGTCATGACCCGGCTCATCTCCGGCGAGCTCGCCGAGGTCGCGAAGAAGCACGGCGACCCCCCGCCGCACGGTCCTGCTCGAGTCCGCGGGCGCCCCGGCGACCGCGACCACCCCGCTCGAGGTCGCCGACGACCCGTGCTGGGTGCTCCTCTCCAGCACCGGCCTGCTCGCCCGCACGAGCGACGCCGAGCCGCTCAGCCGCGAG
>NZ_JBNFOF010000157.1:0-7524 GCF_057364645.1 Janibacter sp. CFPM2_SD2 | reverse complement strand
GCCCAGCAGTCCCGGCCCGCCATGCGCCACCCGGGGATGACCTGACGGCTGCTCTCGAGGTCGGCCAGGGCGCTGCGGATGGCGTCGGGGTCGAGGCGGCTGCGGCCCGCAGGTCCTCGACCGACAGCGGTCCGAGGACGCGCAGCAGGTCGAGCAGGTCCTCGCCGTCTCGTGCGGCCCGCTCGGGGGTGAGGCACTGCAGCTCCGCGGCTGTGCGCTCGACGGCGGCCGGGTCGAGCAGGTCGGCCAGCGCGAGCTGTTCGCCGCGGCCGAGCAGGTCGGCGAGCAGGCTGGGGTCGAGCGTCAGTGCGGCGGCCCGGCGCTCGGCGAGCGGGGAGTCGCCCTCGTAGAGGAACTGCGCGACGTAGCCGAACATCAACGACGCGGCGAAGGGGGAGGGGCGCGGGCTCTCGACGTCGACGAGCCGCACGCGGCGTCCCGCGACGTGGGTCATGAGGTCGCTGAGGGCCGGCACGTCGAAGACGTCCTGGAGGCACTCGCGCACCGCCTCGAGGACGATCGGGAAGTCGGCGTGCCCGCTCGCGACCTCGAGCAGGGCTGCCGCCCGCTGCCGCTGCTGCCACAGGGGCTGGCGGCGATCGGGGCGCCGCCGGGGGAGCAGCAAGGCGCGCGCGGCGCACTCGCGGAAGCGGGCTGCGAAGAGCGCCGAGCCGCCGATCTCGTCGGTGACCGCCCGCTCGACGTCCGCAGGGTCGAAGGTGATGAGGTCGAGGAGCAGTCCTCCCACCGCGGACGGGTCGTCGAACTCCACGTCGGGCAGGCGCAGCACGATCCCGTCGTCGCCGTGCATCGCCTGCACGTCCACGCCGAAGCGCTCGCGCATCCGACCCGCGATCGCCAGCGCCCACGGGGCGTGGACCTGCGCGCCGAAGGGGGAGTGCAGCGCGACCCGCCAGTCGCCGATCTCGTCGCGGAATCGCTCGACGACGATCGTGCGGTCGTCGGGCAGGTGGCCGGTGGCGGTGCGCTGCTCGTCGAGGTAGCCGAGCAGGTTGTCCCGCGCCCACGCGTCGAGGCCGGCCTGCGCGAGGCGGGCACGGGCCCCCTTCGCGTCGAGACCACCGATCTCACGGACGAAGGCGCCGACGGCTGCGCCGAGCTCCGCCGGACGGCCGAGCTGGTCGCCGTGCCAGAAGGGCAGCCGACCGGGTTGCCCGGGCGCGGGCGTCACGACGACCTGGTCGTGGGTGATGTCCTCGATCCGCCAGCTGCTCGTGCCGAGCGTGAAGACGTCGCCCACGCGCGACTCGTAGACCATCTCCTCGTCGAGCTCGCCGACCCGGCGGCCCGGCCCGTCGCCGGCCGCGAGGAAGACGCCGTAGAGCCCACGGTCGGGGATCGTGCCGCCGCTCGTCACCGCGAGCCGCTGCGCGCCACGTCGCCCGACGATGGTGCCCGCGACGCGGTCCCACGTGATCCGTGGCCGCAGCTCGGCGAAGTCCTCGGAGGGGTAGCGCCCGGCGAGCATGTCGAGCGTCGCGTGCAGGAGGGTGGTCGGCAGGGAGGCGAAGGGGGCCGCTCGCCGCACGAGCGCCTCCACCTCCGTGACCTGCCAGTCGTCGAGCGCGCACATCGCGACGACCTGCTGGGCGAGGACGTCGAGCGGGTTGGCGGGGACGTGGAGGGCTTCGATGTCACCGGCGCGCATCCGCTCGACGACGACGGCGGACTGGACGAGGTCGCCGCGGAACTTCGGCAGGACGACACCGTGGCTCACGGCCCCGACCTGGTGGCCGGCGCGGCCGACGCGCTGGAGGCCGGAGGCCACCGAGGGCGGCGACTCGATCTGGACGACGAGGTCGATGGCCCCCATGTCGATGCCGAGCTCGAGGCTGCTCGTCGCGACGACGCAGGGGAGCCGGCCGGCCTTGAGGTCCTCCTCGATGAGGCCGCGCTGCTCCTTGCTCACCGAGCCGTGATGGGCCCGGGCGAGCACGGGAGGTGCGCCGGCCGAGGCGCCCGACTGGGCCATGACCTCGGCGGGCGCACGAGCCGGTGCGGTCGGCTCCGGTGCGTCCGGGGGCGCGACCCGCTCGGCGTGGATCTCGTTGAGCCGGCCCGTGAGCCGCTCGCCGAGGCGGCGGCTGTTGACGAAGACGACGTCGACGTGCTGCTCGACGAGGTCGACGACCCGCTCCTCGACGTGCGGCCAGATCGACGCCCGTCGCTCCTCGCCCGCCGCGGCGCCGGAGAGGTCGCCCGTCGGCTCGCCGAGCTCGGTGAGGTCGGCGACCGGGACGACGACGTCGAGCTGCCACTGCTTCGTCGACTCGGGCTGGACGATCTCGACCGGTCGGCCACCGGCGAGGAATCGTGCGACCTCGTCGACCGGACGCACCGTCGCCGAGAGGCCGACGCGCTGGGCGGGCTGCTCGAGCAGGGCGTCGAGGCGCTCGAGCGAGAGGGCGAGGTGGGCGCCCCGCTTGGTCCCGGCCAGGGCGTGGATCTCGTCGATGATGATCGTGTCGACCCCGCGCAGGGCATCGCGCACCCCGGAGGTGAGCATGAGGAAGAGCGACTCGGGGGTCGTGATGAGGACGTCGGTCGGCGCCTTGGCAAAGGCGCGCCGCTCGCTCGCGGGGGTGTCTCCGGAGCGGACCGAGACTGACACCTGGGGGGCGGGGAGCCCGAGCCGGTCGGCCGCGTGCCCGATGCCGACGAGGGGAGCGCGCAGGTTGCGCTCGACGTCGACGGCCAGCGCCTTGAGCGGCGAGATGTAGAGGACACGACAGCGGGCCTGCGGGTCCTCCGGGGAGGGCTCGACGCGAGCCGGTCGAGCGCCCAGAGGAAGGCGGAGAGCGTCTTGCCCGAGCCCGTCGGCGCGACGACGAGCGCATGGCTACCGGCGCTGATCGCCCGCCACGCGCCCGCCTGGGCGTCGGTGGGCGCCGCGAAGCTGTCGCGGAACCACGTCGCGGTCGCGGGGGAGAAGCTCTCGAGGATGTCGTCCATGTCGGGATCAGCCTGCCACCGACCACCGACAGGTCAGCGCTGCAGGAGGTCGATCACTCGGTCGATCTTCGTCTCGAGCGAGCCCACCTTCGTCTCGAGGGAGCCGACCTTCGTGTCCAAGGAGTCGACCTTCGTGTCCAAGGAGCCCACCTTGGTCTCGAGCGAGCCCACCTTCGTCTCCAGGGAGCCGACCTTCGTCTCCAGGGAGCCGACCTTCGTCTCCAGGGAGCCGAACCTGCTCTCCAGCGAGCCCATTCGGTCGGCGAGGGCACCGACGTCCTCGGTCAGCTCGTCGAAGCGGTTGGAGTGACGACGCTGCGTGTTCTGGATGTCGGCGATCATCGTGTAGAGCGCCGAGATGTCGTTGTCGTGCTGCCGCACCTTGCGCTCGAGGTCCATCGCCGTCATCCCTCGACGATACGCGTCCCGGACCGACACGCCCGGGCCTGTCGCACATCTGTGGACAACCCTCAGCGGTGCCTGTCCGGCTCGAGCCGCAGGGTCATCAGCGTCGTCGCGAGCATGTCGTAGTGGCCGACGAGCAGGAGCAGCTCGATCGACTCGCGCTCGCTGGCGACGGACCTGAGGCGGTCCCACTGCGCATCGTCGAGGTCCTTCGTCGCCACGAGCGTCTGGGCGCTCTCGCGCAGCACCCGCTCGCGCGGGGAGAGCGAGTCGACGACCGTGTCGGCGAGGATCCCCTCGATCTCGTCCGACGTCAGTCCGGCCCGCTGACCCAGCAACCGGTGGTGCTCGCGCTCGTAGTCGCAGCCCCGTGCGGTGGCGACGGTGAGGATCACCAGCTCCGACTCCCTTCGCTCCAGGGAGCCGAAGGGCATGAGGCGCCCGGCGAAGTGCAGCCAGCCGGTGAAGAGACCTTTGGTCCGCCCGAGCGTGGTGAAGATCGCCGGCGGCTCGGTGCCGGTGACCCGGCCGGCGGCCCGGGCGAAGCCCCACCGCAGCGGTCCGAGCTCGCGCAGGTTGCCGGGACCGATCCGCGCGGTCACGAGCCCAGCGTCCGGGTGGTGCCGGTCGGCTGCTCGGTCGTGTAGGCGACCTGCTCGCTGCGGGCGATCTCGAGCGACTCCTCGAGGTCGGGCATCGGCTTGAGCTCGATGACCCGCTGGGCCACGTGACGAAGGGGGACCACCGGCGGCACCCAGCCCGGCGCGGCGATGCGTCGCGACCGCTTGGCGATGCCGCGCTCGAGGGCGCGCAGGCCGGCCTCGACCGGCGCGACGCCGCTGACCGTGCCACCGCCGGTGAGCTTCTTGCCCGCGACGGTGTCGAAGCCCCGGCTGGTCATGTCGGTCGCGAGCTCGGAGTAGTACGCGACGCCGACCTTGGCCCCGCTGGGCTTGACCTCCTGGCGGAAGGTGTTGCCGATCGCCTCGACGGCCGCCTTGCTCGCGCTGTAGGCCCCGAGCAGCGGGAGGTGCACGGCGGCGGCGAGCGAGGCCGTGGCCAGGGCGTAGCCGCTCGGGTGGGTGATGTGCGGGCCGGCGGCGCGCAGGGTGTAGAAGACGCCGAGCGTGTTGACCCGCAGGTGGGCCTCCATGACGTCGGGCTGACCGCCGATGATCGGCAGCTGCTTGGCGATGCCGGCATTGGCGACGACGACGTCGAGGCCACCGAGCTCGGTGACGAGCTCCTCGACGGCACGGTCGACCTGGTCGGGGTCGGAGACGTCGCACTCACGCCACGGGGCGTGGTTGCGCTGCGCCACCTCGGCGAGCAGGTCGGGCTCCAACCCGGCCAGCGCCACGCGGGCGCCGTGGGCGGTGAGCAGGTCGGCGAGACCGGCACCGATGCCGCGCGCCGCACCCGTGATGAGGACGCGACGGCCACGCAGGGCCGGGGTGTACTTCGGGCGGGGTGAGAGGCTCATTACCCGACGGTAACAATGATCACCCGGTCCCGCGACCCCTCAGCCCTCGTCGCCGGTGACCTTCGTCGTGGCGATCTCGTCGATCGTCCAGATCCGGTCGCCGCTGGCCTGCGAGACGACCGCGTAGACGTCCTCGCCCGCCGCCCTGACCTGGACGGACGAGGACGCGTCGGCCATGTCGAGGGCGGCCCACTGCCATGCCTTGCCATCGCGGGTGAACCACACCACGGGTCCGGTGTGCTCGGCGGTGTCCAGCCACCCGGGGGCGACGAGCCCACCGTCGGCCTCGACGGGGACGCCGCGATACCTCCCGCGGGGCAGGTGGTCGCCGGCGGTGAAGGTCTTGCCGTCCTTGGTGGTCCACTCGGTGCCGTCGCCGTCGACAGATCCGCTGACGACGGTGACGTCGCCGGTCGTGGCGCACGAGTAGATGGAGGCGCCCTCGCCTCCGAGTCGGGGTACGTCGATGTTCCACCGACCGTCCCGGTGAGTCCACGTCGTGGCGTCGCTCTCGGCATTGGGGTCGCTCTGGCTGGACCCCACGGCGAAGGGGGTGCCGTCCGGAGCTCGCAGACCGACTCGATGGCAGAGGCAGAATCCGGGTGACGCGTCCAGTCGCCTCGGTCGAGCGTCCAGGAGGCTCCGTCGGTCGACGAGTAGAGCCGCGCCTGCCGGTGGCGCGTGTTCGTCTCTTCCTCCTCGATTTCGAGCCGCAGGCGGAAGGCGTCGCCAGCCCACTCGACACCGAGGGCCGACTCGTACCAGAAGCGGCCCAGCCCGCTGCCCGACGTCCAGCTGCCGTTGGTCTCGGCCATCGTGGCCGCCGAGAAGTCCTTGTCGTAGCGTGTCCCGGCCGCGACAGTGGTCCGGCCGCGGGGGTCAGAGGCCGTCGCCAGATCGGACCACTGCCCCAAGGCCTTCGGGCGCCATTCCTGCTTCTTCAGCCGTCCGTCGATGACGAAGGGGGTGGTCTTGGTCATTGTGTGCCACTGGTTGTCGCCGTCTTCGGCCGTGAAGGTGAAGCGGCCGACGGGCACGAGCACCGTGTCGCCGACCTTTTCGACGGGCTGGACCTCGCCGGGGATCTCACCCCGGATGAGATCGCGGACTCGGCCACCGTCGAAGATCCGCAGAGTTCCGTGCTCCTGACGGATCCCTGCGCTGCGACCCGGCAGCTGTGCGGTGTCCGGCCCGGCTGCCTCGATCTGCTTCTGGTTGTCGGTGACCTCGGGCTTGCCAGCTCCCGACATCTCGTGGCGGGTGGTCCACGTGCAGCTGTCGCACGTCTGGTCGAAGACTGCTCGGCCACCCACCAGTGAGGGCGCCGAGAGGTGGAAGTCCTCGGTGACCGGGACGTTGTCGGCCCAGGAGATCGGGGTGGTGCGCTGTCGACTCCACGACCTGCCGTCCCCAGAGCTCCAGACCATGCCACTCGTGCCGATCGGGGCCTTCCTGTCCGCCCACCCCGTCGCGACGAGGTGCGTGCCCGTGCTCACCACTCCAGCGATGCCGTAGCTCCCCTTCGGTCCCGGCAGCTGTGGACCACGATCCCAGGTCTTCCCCCCGTCCGCGGAGGTGAGCACTCGGGTGACCGACTCGCCGCCGCGCTTTCCTTCAGAGGCCAGGAGCACGAGCTCCGCCCGGTGCTCGACGAGACCGATGGGTGAGATCTCCTGTCGCTTCGCGGCTGGGATGTCGTGGACGGACCAGTCGTTGCCGTCCCGCCGCATGAGGACCTCGCTGCCGTCGGGCTTCTCCGCGATGACGAGGGGATCGTCACCGTCGAGCCCGACCTCGGAGAACGACCAGCCCGCGTCCGGGTAGCTGATCGGCACGTCCCGCCACGTCTTCAGGTCGGACGAGACGCGCACGAAGGGCGTGCGCTTGTGGTCTGTGGACACGTCACCCGCGACGACCGCAGCCTTGTCGTTGGCTGCCTGCTCCCAGTCGATGGGGGCGGTGACGTCGAGGGCTGTCCGGCTGCGGGTCTGCGGGTCCACGGCGTACACCTGCGTGGGTTTGCCGTCGGAGCCCGTCAGCTCGGCGACGACGGCCGACCGCTTGCCGGAGACGACGGTGGTCCAGCCACCGACGACCGTGGTCTTGGGCCGGAGGGCCTCGGTCCCCTTGACCTCGGTCATCTCGACCGTGGTCCGCGAGCCGTCCTTGGTGGAGGTGCCGGTCCCGTCCTTGTCGGGGGAGTCGTCGGTGCAGCCGACGAGTACGAGCGTGAGCAGGGCGGCCATCGCCGCAGTCAGGTGTCGTGGTGTCCCCATGTCCACGAACGTATGCGGAAATCCGTCATCCCGCCCGTCGGTTGTCCACAGCCCCACGCAGCCGTGGACGTCAGCCCTCGTCGCGCAGCCCGTGGACGAGCAGGCCCAGCGCTGCCGTGTAGGTCGTGAGGATCACGACGGACGAGATCGCCTGCGCCCGAGGGGTCTTCGCGTACTGCTGGCCCACGATGATCGCCGCGTCGGACACGAGGAAGAGCGCACCGCCCAGCGCGACGGCCCGACCGTTGCGCGGACGCTCACCGTCGCCCATGGCCAACGCCGACATCGATCCGAGGAGCAGGCCGTAGCCGGTGAGCACCGGGTCGGGCGCACCGCCGTCGGTGTCGAGCACCGCGAGGCCGGCGAGGGTCGCCGCGGTGACGGCCA
>NZ_JBNFOF010000156.1:0-7548 GCF_057364645.1 Janibacter sp. CFPM2_SD2 | reverse complement strand
GGCCGTGCCCCCGCCACCGCGGAGGTGGCGACCGAGACGAGGGGACGCGGCGGCGGGCGCGCGGCCTGGAGCGCAACCCCCAGGGGCGATCCTCACCCCCTTCGTCGTGCGGGTCGTGCGTGACGCGCGGCTGCGGGGGGAGGCGCTCCATGCCCGGGGTGTGGGCGACGACCAGTCTGGAAGACACGGATGAAGGGATGACCATGACCACCTATGACGAGATCGTCGAAGGGGTCCTCGCAGGAGCCGAGGCCACCCCCGAGGACGCACTGACGATCCTGCGCTGCCCGGACGAGGACGTCTTCGACGCGGTCGCGGCCATCGCCCGGCTGCGCCGCGCGCACTTCGGCATGACCGTCAAGGTCAACTACCTCGTCAACCTCAAGTCCGGGCTCTGCCCGGAGGACTGCGGCTACTGCTCGCAGGCGCTGGGGTCCACGAGCGAGATCCTCAAGTACACCTGGCTCAAGGAGGACGAGGCCCTCGACCAGGCCCGCGCCGGCGTACGCGGCGGCGCCTCGCGCGTGTGCATGGTCGCCAGTGGCCGTGGCCCGACCGACCGCGACATCGAGCGGGTCGCGGGCATGGTCGGCGCCATCAAGGAGGAGAACCCCGATGTCGAGGTCTGCGCCTGCCTCGGCCTGCTGCGCGACGGCCAGGCCGACCGGCTGCGCGAGGCCGGCGTCGACGCCTACAACCACAACATCAACACCGCCGAGTCGCACCACGAGTCGATCGTCACCACGCACACCTACGAGGACCGGGTGCGCACCGTCGCGATGGCGCAGGGCGCGGGCCTGTCCGCGTGCAGCGGCCTGATCGCCGGCCTGGGGGAGAGCGACGAGCAGCTCGTCGAGGCGCTCGTCGCGCTGCGGGATATGGGCTCGGACTCGGTGCCGGTCAACTTCCTCATCCCCTTCGACGGGACGCCCAAGCAGGAGACCTGGGAGCTGACCCCGCTGCGCTGCCTGCGCATCCTCGCCGCCGCCCGGCTGATCTCGCCTGCCGCCGAGCTGCGGATGGCCGCCGGTCGCGAGATGCACCTGCGGAGCCTGCAGGGCATGGCGCTGCAGGTGGCCAACTCGCTCTTCCTCGGTGACTACCTCACCGCCGAAGGGCAGAGCGCCGAGGACGACCTGACGCTCATCGCCGACCACGGGTTCACCGTCCTCGGTGCCGACGATCCGGCGAGCGTCGGCGCGGCGGGGACCGCGCCGGCCATCCGGCGCCGCGGAGCCGGCACGAGCGTCCCGGCCAACGCCTGAGGACAGGACGAAGGGGGGAGAGCCGCGGCTCTCCCCCCTTCGTCGTCGATCGGTGCGCGACGACGGTCGGTCAGTGGTCGATGACCTCGGCGACGCCGTGACCGGTGAGGCTGCGCACCTCCATCTCGGCGTACTTCGCGCGGTTGAACTCCTGGCTCGTCACCGAGCCCAGCCAGCCGAGGAAGAAGCCCAGCGGGATGGAGATCAGGCCGGGGTTGGCCAACGGGAAGATGTCGAAGTCGGCGTTCTTGAGCATCGCGGTCTCGGACCCGGAGACGACGGGCGAGAAGGCGATGAGGATGAGCGCCGAGGCGAGGCCGCCGTACATCGACCACAGCGCACCCCGGGTGTTGAAGCGCTTCCAGAAGAGGCTGTAGAGGATGGTCGGCAGGTTCGCGCTCGCCGCGACGGCGAAGGCCAGGGCCACGAGGAAGGCGATGTTCTGGTCCTTGGCCAGCATGCCGCCGAGGATCGCGACGACACCGGTGCCGACCGCGGCGTAGCGCGAGACCTTGACCTCTTCCTCCTGGGTGGCCTTGCCGTGCTTGAAGACCTGGTTGTACAGGTCGTGCGCGAAGCTCGCGCTCGCCGTGATCGTCAGGCCGGCGACGACCGCGAGGATCGTCGCGAAGGCGATGCCGGAGACGATGCCGAGCAGCCAGGAGCCACCGAGCTCGTAGGCGAGCAGCGGAGCAGCGGCGTTGGCCTTGCCCGGCGCGGCGTTGATGACCTCCGGGCCGACGAGGGCGCCGGCGCCGTAGCCGATGACGAGGGTCAGCAGGTAGAAGCCGCCGATGAGCCAGATTGCCCACTCGACGGACTTGCGCGCCTGCCTGCTCGTCGGGACCGTGTAGAAGCGCTGGAGCACGTGGGGCAGGCCGGCGGTGCCGAGCACGAGGGCGAGCGACAGCGAGATGAAGTCGATCTTGGTCGTGAGGTTGACGCCGTACTTCAGGCCCGGCTCGAGGAGCTTCTCGCCGGCGGCGGGGTTCTTGTCGACGGCCTCCTGCATGAGCGAGGAGAAGTTCATGCCGAACATCCCGAGCACCCACACGGTCATGATCGCGGTCGCGGCGATGAGCAGCACGGCCTTGATCATCTGGACCCAGGTCGTGCCCTTCATGCCGCCGATCATCACGTAGGCGACCATGACGATGCCGACGACCGCGATGACGGCATTCTGCGCGAAGGCTCCGTCGACGCCGAGGAGCAGCGAGACGAGGCCGCCGGCGCCGGCCATCTGGGCGAGGAGGTAGAAGAAGGAGACCGCGAGCACGGACGTGGCCGTCGCGATGCGCATCGGCCGCTGCTGCAGGCGGTAGGACAGGACGTCGGCGAGCGTGAAGCGGCCGGTGTTGCGGAAGAGCTCGGCGACGAGGAGCAGCGCGACGAGCCACGCGACGAGGAAGCCGATCGAGTAGAGGAAGCCGTCGTAGCCCTGCAAGGCGATGGCGCCGGCGATGCCGAGGAAGCTCGCCGCGGAGAGGTAGTCGCCGGCGATGGCCAGGCCGTTCTGGCGGCCGGAGAAGGACGCGCCGCCGGTGTACATCTGGCTCGCGGTCTTGCTGCCGGCCGCGACCTTGACGACGATCGCCAGGGTCACGACGACGAAGACGACGAAGATCGTGATGTTGAGCGTGGCGGACCCGGTCTGGGTCGCCGCGGGGACGAGGGTGCTCATCCGTCCACCTCCGGGGTCTCGTGCGAACCGACCTGCTCGGCCAGGGCTTCCGCGGCGGGGTCGAAGACCGCCCGGCCCAGCGGATGTACAGGATGGTGATGGCGAAGGTCGTGACGAACTGCCCGAGCCCGAGGATCAGGCCGATGTTGATGTTGCCGAGCACCTTGGTGCCCATGAATCCGGGGGCGAACATCGACAGCAGGACGTAGAGGAAGTACCACGCGAGGAAGAACGCGGTCACGGGGAAGACGAAGTTGCGGAAGGTCCGGCGCAGCTGGCCGAACTCCTGCGACTCCTGCACGGCGATGTATCGCTCGCCGAGCGGCTGAGCGTCGTTGCTCATGGGCTCACCTCCGGGTCGTGGGTGGGTTCGGACATCGGTGGCCGAACGCGCCCACAGTGGCGCAGCCCACACCTCGGGTGGGGGAGGTGCGTCGGGTGCCGCGGTCGGCGGGTGCTGACGTCGCCGTGCGGGCGCGCCCCGTGCGGTGAGCGGCGCCGTGCGCGCGACGAACGGTCAGGCCTCGGCGAGGACGTCCTCGGGCGCGTGCAGCCGGCTCATCGTGCGGGCCCACCGGCGCGGCCGCGGCGTGACGAGCGAGACGAGCATCGTCACGGCGAAGGCCAGGGGTGTGGCCCACGCGGTGGGAGCCGCGAGCAGCGCGCCCGGCCAGCCGCCCGGGGCGAGGTCGGTGACGGACACGAGAGCGGCGACGAGGGTCGTGACGCCACCGACGGTGATGCCCGCGGCCGCTCCCTTCGCCGTGAGTCGTGGCCACCAGACGCCGAGGATCAGCAGCGGGGCGAAGGTCGCCGCGGCGATGGCGAAGGCATGGCCGACGGCCGACGAGATGCCGATCGGGGCGGCGGTGATGGCGACGACGAAGGGGGCGAGGACCCCGGTCGCGGCGGCGATGCGGAAGGAGGCCGAGGGGCTGGCGTCGCCGTGCGTCACACGGGCGGCGAGCGGTCGCAGGACGTCTTGGTCGATGGCGCCGGCGACCGACATCGTCACGCCGGAAGCCGTGGCGAGGAAGGCGGCGAAGGCGCCGCCGGCGGCCAGCGCGGTGAGCAGCTGGCCGTCGAGGCCGGGCAGCATCGCGCCCGGCAGGGCGAGCACCACCGTGCGGCTCGGGTCATCAGAGATCTCCGACGGGTCGAGGTAGGCGCGGCCGAGGAAGCCGTAGATCGGCGGGAAGAGGTAGAAGAGCGACAGCAGCGCGAGCACGGAGACGGTCGTGCGGCGGGCGGCGACGCCGTCGGGGTTGGTGTAGAAGCGCACCGCGATGTGCGGCAGGCCCATCGTGCCCAGGCACAACGCGGCGAGGGTGCTGTAGGTCGTGAAGAGGGTGCGACCCGGCGCGTCACCGGTGAGCGGCTCCCACCAGGAGGTGTCGGCCTGCGGTGCCGGGGCACCGCTGCGGTGCCACACGGCGAGCAGGACGAAGGCGGGGACGGCGATCGCCGACAGCTTGATCCAGTACTGCACGGACTGCACGAGCGTCACCGAGCGCATGCCGCCGGCGACGACGTTGAGCGTCACGATGACCGTCAGCACGCCGGCACCGACCCACGTGGGCGCCCCGCTGACGTGCCGCAGCGCGAGGCCGGCCCCCTGCATCTGCGGGAGCAGGTAGAGCCAGCCGATGCCGACGACGAGCAGCGCGCACCCCCGACGCAGCGTGGCCGACTCGAGCCGGGTCTCGGCGAAGTCGGGGAGCGTGTAGGCCCCGGAGCGGCGAAGGGGGGCGGCGACGAGGATGAGCAGGACGAGGTAGCCGACGGTGTAGCCGACCGGCATCCACAGCATGTCGACGCCGCGGTCGTAGACGAGGCCGGCGACCCCGAGATAGCTCGCGGCGGAGAGGTACTCGCCGCCGATGGCGCTGGCATTGCGCCACGGGGTGACCGTGCGGCCGGCGACGTAGAAGTCGCTCGTCCCCTTCGCCAGACGCAGCCCGAGGGCGCCGAGGGTGAGCGTCGTGAGGCAGACGAGGAGGATCGCGAGGACGCTGAGCGGCTGGCTCATCGGCGGCTGACGAGCTCGCTGAAGTCGGCCTCGAGACGCTCGGTGGCCCGGACGTACCAGCGCGCGGTGAGCACGACGGCGGGGTAGACGAGCAGGCCGAGGACGACCCAGGCGAAGGGCAGGCCCATCACGCCGGTGCCGCGCAGCGCGGGGACGACAGCGAAGAGCAGGGGCAGGGCCCCGAGCGTCACGAGGCCGACCGCGATGGTGCCGAGGGAGAGGTGGAGCTGGGCCCGGCGCAGCGAGTTGACATACGTGGAGCCCAGTCGCGACTCGTCGACGATCTCCTCGCGGACCGTGCGACGACGGGCGGAGCGGACGGGGCGGCGGGACCGGGTGACGCGCACCCGCTGCGGCGGGGTGCTCACCTCAGTCCGTCGCCGGCCGGGGCCGCAGGAGGGTGCCGCGCAGGTGGCGCGTGTGCCGACGGCTGACCTGCAGCTCGGTCCCGTCGACGAGGACCGTGCAGCGGCCGCCGTCGTTGTGGATCTCGCTGATGTGCCGGGTCGACACGAGCGTGGAGCGGTGGATGCGTACGAACCCGGCCTCGGCCCAGCGCTCCTCAAGGGTCGCCAGGGGGATGCGCACGAGGTGCGACCCGGTCGGGGTGTGCAGCCGCGCGTAGTCGCCCTGCGCCTGCACCCACCGGATCTCGCTGCGCCGGACGAAGCGGGTGACCCCGCCGAGCTCGACGGGGATCGTCTCGTCGTCCTCGCCCGGCGCCGCGGGCTCCTCCTCTCGGAGCTCGGTCGCGGCGAGGCAGCGGCGCACCGCCTCGCCGATGCGCTCGGGGCGCACCGGCTTCATGAGGTAGTCGACGGCGTCGAGGTCGAAGGCGTCGACGGCGTGGGAGTCGTGGGCGGTGACGAAGACGACCTGGGGGCGCTCGCTGAAGCGGCGGATGACCCGGGCCAGCTGCATGCCGTCGAGGCCCGGCATCGAGATGTCGCTGAAGACGACGTGACGTGCTCGCGCTCGAGGGCCGCGAGGGCGGTCGTGCCGCTCGAGGCGGTGAGCACGCGCCCGACCCGCTCGTCCTGGTCGAGCAACCAGGCGACCTCGTTGCGCGCCGGGGCCTCGTCGTCGACGACGAGGACGGTCAGCGCGGTGGGGCGGGGCGGCATGGGCACCACACTAGGCCGGATACTCGAGGGCAGGGGAGTACTTGGGCACCCGGAAGGAGACACGCATCCCGGCCCCCGGAGCGGTGTCGACGACCAGTCCGTACTCCTCGCCGTAGACCTGGCGCAGGCGGGCGTCGACATTGCCCAGGCCGACCGAGTCGGCGCGGGACTGGCCGTCGAGCACCTTGCGGATCGTCTCGGGGTGGGCACCGACCCCGTCGTCGTCGACGCTGAACTCCGCGACCGACCCGTGGTCCGTCGCGCTGAGTGTCACGTGCCCCGGGCCCTCCTTGGGCGCGAGGCCGTGGCGGACGGCATTTTCGACCAGAGGCTGGATGGCGAGGTAGGGAACGCGCACCGGCAGCACCTCGGGCGCGATCTTGAGGGTGATGCCCAGGCGCTCGCCGAAGCGCGCCTGCTCGAGGACCAGGTAGCGCTCGACATTGCGCAGCTCCTCGCTCACCGTTGTGAAGGCCCCGTCACGGCGCAGCGCGTAGCGGGTGAAGTCGGCGAACTCGAGGAGCAGCTCGCGGGCCCGGGCCGGGTCGGTCCGCACGAAGGAGGCGATGGCCGTCAGCGAGTTGTAGATGAAGTGCGGGGAGATCTGCGCCCGCAGGGCGCGCAGCTCGGCCTCCATGGCCCGGGTGCGCTCGTAGGACAGGTCGGCGAGTTCGACCTGCGTCGCGACCCAGGCCGCGACCTCGCCGGCCGCGCGGGCCAGACCGGCCGAGACCGTCGGACCGTAGCCGGCGATGGCGCCGATGACCCGGTCGTCGACCGTCACCGGGGCGATGACCGCCGCCCGGATCGGGCACTCCGTCGAGGTGCACGTGACGACGTCCGGGCCGAGCACGACCGGCTGACCAGAGGTGAGGACCGCCGCGGCCTGATCCATCACGGCCGGCAGGTGGTGTCTCCCTTCGCCCTCCCAGACGACGACGGCGGAGGTGTCGCAGACCGCCAGCCCCGGGGTGGCGAGCATCGCCCGCAGGTAGGGCGCCGCCCGTTCGCACCCGTCGTCGGTGAAGCCGTCGGCGAGGTGCCGCGCCGCGAGGGAGGCGGT
The DNA here is from genome assembly GCF_057364645.1 of Janibacter sp. CFPM2_SD2. Lineage (NCBI taxonomy): Bacteria > Bacillati > Actinomycetota > Actinomycetes > Micrococcales > Intrasporangiaceae > Janibacter > Janibacter sp. CFPM2_SD2. The sequence continues at coordinate 386 of NZ_JBNFOF010000156.1, read as the reverse complement.
GTGGAGGGTCTCGTAGGTGGCGTGGTCGGTGACCGAGATGAAGCCCGGTCGGGCCCGGCGCCAGCGCACCAGGGTGACGACGAGGGCCACGGCGGCGAAGACGCTGGTGACGACCGCCACGGTGGGCAGGTGCAGGCCGGCGTCCATGCGCGAACCCTAGTCCCGCCTACGCTGTCGGGGTGCCAGACTCCAGCCCGCTCGTCACCGCCCTGACCCAGCTCGCCGACCTGCCCGACGTGGCCGCCGCGTCCGAGAGGGCGCGAGAGGTGTGCACCAACCTCCGCTGGCACGAGGCGCTGCGTCGCCGCATCCCCGAGGCCTCCGCCGAGTCGCGGGTCCGCGGTGCCTGGGCGAGTGCCGAGCTCGGACAGGGGGCCCCGCTCGAC
>NZ_JBNFOF010000155.1:0-7623 GCF_057364645.1 Janibacter sp. CFPM2_SD2 | reverse complement strand
CACAGGCCGCCTGGCCGGCCGGCCGTAGGCGGCGAACCGTGCGGGGTCCGCGCAGCTCGCGAGCCGCACCCATCGCATGCCCGCCCAGGGCGCGTGCCGTCATCATCGGCATCTCGCCACGGCCCACGTCCGGGTCGCAGCGATCGCCTCGCGCGGCCGACGGTCGTCGGGCACCGCCGCCTCGAAGAGTGGCAGGACGTGCTCCGCGCACTCGGCGGCCCACAGCGCGAGGAGCCGGTGGTCGGCGTCGGTGAGCGTCCCGCCACGCCGGACCGTGATCATCCGGGGGTCACGCACTGGCGGCAGGATCACCGCTCGACCACACCCGCGTCACGAAGGGAGGTGAGCGCCGCCCGCACGTCGGCGCGCCCCCCTTCGTCCAGGGGCAGGACGGGGCGGGGCAGCGTGGGGTGCTGCACGAGGCCGAGCTCCTCGGCGAGCGCGGCGACGACTCGGTAGCTGCCGTGGGCGCCGAAGAGCTGCCACAGTGGGTCGAGCCGGCCGGACAGCCGCTGCGCCATCGCACTGTCGCCGGCGGCGGCCGCGTCGACGATCGCGCGGCACGGCCCCGGCAGCGTGCCGGCGAGCACGCTGTACCAGCCATCGCACCCGGCGAGCAGGGCATCGGCAGCCACGGCGTCTCCGCTGATGCCGATCTTCACCTCGGGCGCGATGACCGAGCGAAGGGAGTCCACCCGCGCCCCGACGACGTCCACTCCCCCGGTGACCGGCGGGATCTTGATCGCCGCCACGTACGGGAGCCGGCTGATCCGGGCGTACAGCTCGTCGCTGAAGGCCACGTGCGTGGTGCCGGGGTTGTCGTAGACGACGACGGGCACCGAGACGGCCGCGTCGACGTCGGCAAAGAGCTGGAAGACCTCGTCGTCGGTCAGCGCCTGGTAGGTGACCGGCGCGAGCAGCAGACCGCTCGCCCCGGCGGCCTGTGCGTCGTCGGCGTGGCGCAGGACCTCGCGTGTGCGCACGTGCCCGATGCCTGCGAGAACGGGGGACGTCACCGGCGTGCACGCGAGCTGACGACCCGGCGGCGTTCGTCCCGGTCGAGGTAGGCATAGCTGCCGGTCGACCCGAGGGCCGTGATGCTGTCGACCGCCGAGCCGTCGAGCTGCTCGACGATGCGCGCGAAGGCTGCCTCGTCGACCGCGTCGTCGACGATCGGCGTCAGCGGGAAGGCGCTCAACCCGCGGAGGTCGGTGGTCGTCACAGCGAGGTGCCAACGTGCGTCACACCGACTCCACGAGGTCGGACCTCAGTGCCTCGAGGTCGCCCGTCCAGCCGCTGCCCTCCATGGCGAGCATCTCGTCGCGCGTCATGACCGGCACCTCGTCGTGGGCGATCTCGAAGTTGGTGGACCCCATCCGTCCACGGTACACATCGCTCATCGGCGATCCCGGACGAGCCGCCGGACCTCGACCTCGTAGCGACTCGCGGCACCGGCCGGGGTGCGGAAGAAGCGGCGACGCAGGCTCCCTTCGACCCGGACCCGGTCCCCCTCGGACAGGCGCTGCGCGGCGCGGCGGGTGACGGCTGTCCAGCAGGCGCAGTCGATGGCATCGACGGTGTGGCCCGGTCCCCTGCTGACGACGACCCGCAGGGTCACGAGCTCGTCGCCGCTGGGCAGCTCGCGGACCTGTGTCCCGCCGCTCAGCCGACCGGTCAGCACGACCTCGTTGACCTCCTCGACCGTCTCGCTCGCGCTCGTCGTGGCCATGGCACTCCCCCTTCGTCGGCATGTGGTGCGTCCAGCCTCACCGACCGGGAGTGGCTGCGGACGGGGTCGGCCGAGGCTGTGGACGCAGGCCGTCGACCGGAGGAGGATGTGGACTGCGCCAGGTCACGGATGGATGACGACGGCAACCACGACAGGGCCCGGCGCGTCGGGGGAATCATGGACATCTCACGTCGAACCGTCCTCGGTGCCGGGGCCGCGCTGCCCTTCGTCGCACCCCAGGCAGCGTCGGCCGGGCCGAGCCCCACGGACTGGGCCGACCTCGACGCCGCGATCCGCGGCAGCATCGCCAGGCTCGGCAGCAGCCTCTACTCCAGCCGTCGGACGCTCTTCGACCCGCGGTGGGACTTCCGCCGACCGGCGGCGATCGCCCGCGTGCTGTCGACCCGGGACGTCGCGACCTGCGTCGAGTTCGCCCGGGCGCACGGGCTGCAGGTGACCGGGCGCTCCGGGCGGGCACTCCTACGTCGGCGCCTCGGCCGCCACCGGTGCGCTCGTCGTCGACACCCGCAGCCTGCGCTCGGTCTGGCTCACGCCCGGCCGCACGCAGACGACCGTCGGCGCCGGAGCCGGCCTCTACGCCGTGCACGAGGCCCTCGCCGCCCACGGACGCTCGATCCCGACGGGCACCTGCCCGACGGTCGGTACCGCAGGGCTCACCCTCGCCGGCGGGCTGGGCGTCGACAGCCGCCGCTACGGCCTGACGGCCGACCGCCTCGTGCGCGCGACCGTGGTCGACGGGCGTGGACGCATCCGCACGGTCGACGCGTCGCACGACGCCAACCTCTACTGGGCGCTGCGGGGCGGCGGATCGGGCGCCGCCATCGTCACCTCCTTCACCTACCGGACCATCCCGGCCACGTCGATGGGCTTCTTCACCCTCAGCTACCCGGCCTCGGCGGCGGCCACGGTCGTGCGGCGCTGGGCCGCCTGGATGGCCGAGCAGCCGAGCGACACCTGGGCCAATGCCCACGTCGACGTCTCCGGCTCCTCGCTGTCCGTGCGAGTCTTCGGCGTCTGCCCCGCGGGACGCCAGGACGCACGGGCGGCCTCTGCCCGCTCCGCGATCGGCGTCACTCCCCTGCGGACGTCGACGACCTCGCGCACCCACCTCGCCGCGGTGGCCTACCTCGGCGGCGGCACGACGACACCGCGCACGCGCTTTCGTCGCCGGCTCCGACATCGTGCGGGTCATGACGAGCGGCACCGCCGAGGCCGTCGTCGCGGCGATGCGCTCGGCCGCCTCCCGCGGCCTGGCCGCCGCCGCGATCCTCGACCCGCTCGACGGGGCGGTCCGCACGCTCGGGGCGACGGACACCCCCTTCCCCTGGCGTGGTCACACCGCGAGCGTCCAGTGGTACGTCGGCATGTCCTCGGACGCCGGGTCGACGCAGTACTCACGTGCCCGCTCGTGGCTCGCGCACGCCCACGACCTCATGGGCACGCGCAGCTCCGGCGGCTACCTGGGCTACCTCGAGGCGGGGCGACCGCAGCGCGAGTACCTCTCGACCAATGCCACGCGGCACGCCCGGGTCCGCGGCACCTACGACCCCGACGCGGTCATCCTCTGAGGGCACGATTTCTCCGTCAGGGGCCGTCTCCGTAGACTCCGACCAGCGAAGGGGAGTATCCCGACACCCCACGATCGTCACTACGGAGCCCCGGCTCCCGGTCGTGGAGGCGCGCACAGCGTGGGAGAGACGTTCGCGGACCTGTCCGCCGTCCCCACCCGAAGGGTTCCTCCGTGTCCGCCTACCAGATCTTCGAGATCGCCTCGCTGACCGTGCTCAGCGCGATCCTGATCCTCGACCTGCTCCTCGTCATCAAGCGTCCCCACGTGCCGTCGATGAAGGAGTCGAGCGCCTGGGTCGCCGTCTACGTCTCCCTCGCCCTGGTCTTCGCCGGCGTGCTCTTCGCCATGGGCGACACGCAGCGCTCCGGCGAGTTCCTCACGGGCTGGCTGCTCGAGTACTCGCTCTCGATCGACAACCTCTTCGTCTTCATCATCCTGCTCGGCAGCTTCGCGGTGCCGCACGCGCTCCAGCAGCGGGTGCTGATGATCGGCATCCTCATCGCCATCGTCCTGCGAGGCATCTTCATCCTCGTCGGCGTGCAGGTCATCGAGTCCTTCGCCTGGGTCTTCTACCTCTTCGGCGCCTACCTCGTGTACGTCGCGTGGAAGCAGGCCTTCGGCCACGACGACGAAGGGGGCGCCCCGACAACCTCGTCATCCGCACCCTCAAGCGGCGGCTGAACTTCACCGACGAGTGGCACGGGGCCCAGGCCGTCGTGCGCAAGGACGGGGTGCGCTTCTTCACCCCCTTCGTCCTGGTGATCCTCGCCCTGGGCACCGTCGACCTCGTCTTCGCGATCGACTCGATCCCGGCGATCTTCTCGGTGACCACCGACCCCTTCCTCGTCTTCGCGTGCAACATCTTCGCGCTCATGGGTCTGCGCCAGCTGTACTTCCTGCTCGGCGGGCTGCTCGAGCGCCTCGTCTACCTGCACTACGGCATCGCCGCGATCCTCGGGTTCATCGGCGTCAAGCTCGTGCTGCACGCCATGGAGGCCAACGAGGTGAGCTGGATCAACGGCGGCGAGCCGTTCACGTGGGTGCCGCACATCGAGACCTGGCACTCGCTCGTCGTCATCCTCGTGTCGATGGTCGTCGCCGTGATCGCCTCCCTGTGGCGGATGCGTTCGCTCGACCGAGCGAGCGCCACGCAGGACGAGGAGCGGGAGCGCGTCGACCACTGACCGGAGCCGGACGGGCAGGGGTGGCGTGCGGGAGACTGCTCGGATGCACCCGCCGCCTCCCCTGGCCGTCAGCGACGCCGGCCTCATCCGCAGCGCCAGCCTGCGCGGGTTCCCCGAGCTGGTGCGCGAGCTCGGGGGCGACCCGCTCGACCTGCTCGAGCAGCACGGGATCGACCCCGAGGTCCTCGAGGCCGACGACGGGGTGCTCCCCATCACCGGTCACGACCTCATGCTCGACCGGGCGGCCGTCGAGCTGGCCTGCCCCGACCTCGGCCTGCGGCTCGCCGCAGCCCAGGACCTGACGATCCTCGGCCCGCTCGCCGTGGCGATCGAGGCGTCGGGCACGGTGAACGAGGCACTCGAGTGCGTCACGAGGTTCCTCTTCGTCCACAGCCCGGCCTTGCGGATCGCCGTCGAGGAGGACCCGAGCGGAGCGAAGGGCGTCGTGGCGATCACCTACCGCAAGCAGCTGCGCGAGTCCCCCTACTCCCCCCAGGCGATGGAGCTCGGCATCGGGTTGCTCTTCCGCATCTCGACGGCGCTCGTGGGGACCACCGCGGGGCTGCGATCGGTCGACCTCCCCCACGCACCCATGTCCCCGCTCACCCGCTACACCGAGGTCTTCGGCGACAGGGTGAGGTTCGGCACCGAGGTCGCGGCGCTGCGGGTCGACCAGCGCACCATGGACGTGCGCTTCGCGGGCGCCGACGAGGCGATCCGCGCCCTGGCGATCGCCCACCTGGCCAGGGACCACCGCGACCCGGGGCAGACGACCTCGGTCAGGGTCCACCGGCTGCTGGTCGAGACCATCGGGACCACCGGCCACGCCCTCGCCGACGTGGCCCGCCTCCTCGCGATTCACCCGCGGACCCTCCAGCGCGCGCTGGCCGCAGAGGGGACGACCTACGAGGCGGTGCTCGACGACGTCCGGCGCACGCTGTCCCTTCGCCTCATCTCGACGAGCACGCTGCCCCTTGCCCAGATCTCGACGATGGTGGGCTTCACCTCGCAGAGCACGCTGACCCGCGCGGTGCGTCGCTGGACCGGCTCGAGCCCTCGGGAGGTGCGGTCGACACGCGGGGGGGCCGGACAATCTGTCGCGCTGAGTCAAGTTCTGCCCGGACGCGACGGCCATGCTGAACGGCACTGCGACCGCACCGACCCCGGAGGCACCACGTGACCGACACCCCGACCACCCACCCCACGACGACGGACGTCCGCTCCCTCGGGGCGCGCACGATCCCCGAGTTCGACGGGGTGCACGACATCTGGCCGCGCGGTGACCGGCTCGAGGCGGTGCGCAGCGCGGCCGTCGCCTACAAGAAGCGCTTCACGGCCCAGGGCCAGGTCACCGCGGTGAAGTCGGTGGACATCGCCTCGGCGCCCTACCCCGTCAAGTACGGCTTCAACACCGCCGTCATCGGGCCGCACAGCCCGCTGATCCCGATCATCAACCGGATGGTCGTCGTGCAGTACGACGACTGGGACGGTCGGCCACGCACGCTCGTCTTCGAGCCGACCGTGCCGGAGGGCTCGGCCAAGGCGCCCTTCTTCGACAAGCTGCAGCGCCTGATGAACAAGATCCCCTACGCGAATCGCGCCGAGCAGGTCATCGTCAACTACTACAACGAGCCGGACGAGGCGCTGGCCCAGGTCGGTCTGGGCCCCGAGGACGTCGACTTCTGCGCCTTCGACCACCTGCACGTGCAGGACCCGCGGATGATCCTCGGCTCCTCCACGACCATCCCCGGAGAGCAGGCTCCGCGCGGCCCGATCTTCGGCGAGGCCAAGATGCTCGTCAACACGCGCGAGCTGGCCACCCTGCAGAACCTGCATCCCATGCAGTGGGCCTGGTACGTCGAGGGCAGTCTCGAGGGCGTCGACCTGGACAAGTTCGCGACCTTCGAGGGCGACATCGAGCTCGGCCCGGGGGTCGCGCTGCTGTGGACCCCAGGGCACACCGACGGCAACCACTCGCTCGTCGTCAACACCCCGGACGGCGTCTGGGTCTCGTCGGAGAACGGGATCGCGCTCGACAACTGGCAGCCCGAGCAGTCCCGGATCCCGGGCGTGAAGCTCTACCACCAGCAGTACGGCCGTGAGATCTGCCCGAACGGCAACACCCTCGAGGACTCGCTCGACCAGTACGACTCGATGATCAAGGAGAAGACGCTCGCGGACCCGAGCAAGGAGGACCCGCGGTGGTTGCAGATCCTCCCCTCGAGCGAGCTCGCCCCGTGGAAGCGCTTCTGGCCCGTCGTGCCGACCCATCACCACGGCGGCATCGACTACGGCACGATCCGGGCGGGTCGGCGATGAGCTCCTCCCCCACCCGCTGGCCCGCCGGTGCCGTCGTGACCGGCGCCGGGCGCGGTCTCGGGCGGCAGATCGCCACGATGCTCGTCGAGCGCGGCCACCACGTCCTCGTCACCGACGTCGACGGGGCGGCTGCCACCGAGACCGCCGCCGCGCTCGGCAGCCTGGCCACGGCGATGACCGTCGACGTGCGCGACGAGAGCCAGGTCCTGGCAGCGCGTGACCGCATCGTCGAGGTGGCCGGACGGCTCGACGTCTGGGTCAACAACGCGGGAGTGCTCGTCACCGGCCCGCCATGGGAGCACGACGAGGCGACGCGACGGCTGATGCTCGAGGTCAACGCCCTCGGCACGATGAACGGCACCCTCGCGGCGGTCGGCGCCATGCGCGGGAGCGGCGGCGGCCACATCATCAACATCGCCTCGCTCGCGGGCATCACCGCGGTCCCCGGAGAGGGCGTCTACGCCGCCTCCAAGCACGCGGTCATGGGCTTCAGCCTGAGCACGATCGCGGACCTGCGCGCGGCGAAGGTCAAGGACATCGACATCTCGTGCGTCTGCCCCGACGGCATCTGGACCCCGATGCTCCACGACAAGCTCGACGACCCGGCCGCGGCGTTGTCCTTCTCCGGCAAGCTGCTCCAGCCCGAGGAGGTCGTGCTCGCGGTGAGCCGGGTGCTCGACAAGCCGAGGCTCGTCACGGCCGTCCCGGCGTGGCGCGGCGCGGTCGTGCGCGCCGGCGACCTCTTCCCGGCCTTCGGTCTGGCCGCCGTGCCGGCGGTCGTCGCCCAGGGGCGCCGCCGG
>NZ_JBNFOF010000154.1:0-7686 GCF_057364645.1 Janibacter sp. CFPM2_SD2 | reverse complement strand
GCCGCCGTCATCGCGCGCGCGATCGCCGGGCGCTTCGACCAGGCCAGGGCCGCGCTGACCAGCGCCGACGGCCGCTGGGGCGACGACGACCCGATCCCGCGCCGCTTCGACCGCGACGAGCTCGGCGAGATGCTCACCCGGGCCGGCTTCACGACCCTCGAGGCCCGCGGCGTGCGTCTCTTCAGCGACCTCGTCCCGAGCGCCTTCGTCGACTCCGACGCCGAGCGGGCCGCCCTGCTCGAGCTCGAGGAGCTCGCCTCGGCCGACGACGGCCGCACCGGTCTGGGCGGCCTGGGGGCCGCGGTCCACCTCGTCGCCCGCCGCGACTGAGGCGACGATGAGCCGGCGTCAGTACCGGCCCCCACCGCGGGCCGGCCAGGGCCCCCCGGACGACACCGGGTGCACGATCCTGCACGTCGACATGGATGCCTTCTTCGCGTCCGCCTCCCTCATCGCCCACCCCGAGCTCGTCGGCACCCCCGTCATCATCGGTGGCGGCAACCGCGGCGTCGTGCTCTCCGCGACCTACGAGGCCCGGGCTTCGGGGTCACCTCGGCGATGCCGATGGGCCGTGCCCGGCGGCTGTGCCCGCAGGCGACGGTCCTGCCACCCGAGCACGAGCTCTACTCGCGCATCTCCTCGGCCATCATGGCGACCTTCGCCGACATCACCCCCTTCGTCGAGCCGCTGAGCAGCGACGAGGCCTTTCTCGACGTCGCCGGAGCCGTGCGCCTCATGGGCTCGCCGGCGACGATCGCCCAGCGCATCCGCGACACCGTCGCCGACGAGCAGGGGATCACCTGCTCCGTCGGGGTCGCGAGCACGAAGTTCGTCGCCAAGCTCGCCTCCGGCCTCGCCAAGCCCGACGGGCTGCTCGTCATCCCCGCCGACGAGGTCGTCACCTTCGTCCAGCAGCTGCCCGTCGGCGCCTGTGGGGCGTGGGGGACAAGACCGAGGAGGCCCTCGCCAGGCTGGGCCTGAAGACCGTCGCCGACATCGCCCACACCCCGCGCCAGACCCTGGTCCGCGCCCTCGGCGAGGCCACCGGCAACCACCTCCACGACCTCGCCTGGGGCCGCGACCACCGCTCCGTCGAGCCGGTGCGCCGCGAGCGGTCCATCGGCAACGAGCGCACCTACGACCACGACGTCGACGACCCCGTCGTCGTCCACCGCACCCTGCTCGCCCTGAGCGACAAGGTCGCCTCCCGGCTGCGGGGCGCCGGCCTCGTCGGCCGCACCGTGAGCATCAAGGTGCGCTTCGCCGACTTCACGACGATCACGCGCTCCCGCTCCCTTCGCGATGCCACCGACGTCTCCCGCGACATCGCCGCGCTGGCCCGTGAGCTCTACGACGCCCTCGGCCTGCAGCGGGCCCGGGTCCGGCTCGTCGGCGTGCGGGTCGAGCAGCTCTCCGAGGCCGCGTCGACCCCGGTCCAGGTCGCTCTCGACGAGCCCGAGCACGGCTGGCGCGAGGCCGACCGGGCCGTCGACCGGGCGAGCGCGCGCTTCGGCGCGGGCAGCGTGCGCCCGGCCAGCCTGCTCGGCGATCGCAGCCGACGGCAGTCCCCACCTACCGCGGGCCCCGGACGCGACCTATCATGAGAAGACCACGGCGGTACTCCCGTCGTGTGCACCCCGCGGGCACCAGCCCGCCAGACAACAGGCGTGGTCAGGAGGTCACCGTGGCGCTGTCGGAGCGCGAGCGGCAGATGCTCGAGGAGATGGAAGAAGCCATCCGGGCTGAGGACCCTCGATTTGCCTCGCAGATGAACGGCTCACGCGCGGTCGGGGGAGACCGCCGTCGCCTCGCCGTCGGCATCGTCGGTGCCCTCGCCGGTCTCGGCCTCGTCCTGCTCGGCATCAACACGATCATCTGGGTCGGCGTCGCCGGCTTCGTGGTCATCGTCGCGTCGGTCGCGCTGGCGCTGACCCCCGGGCGGCCCCGCGAGCAGCACGGTCTGGGCGTCGTCGGCTCCGACGGCACCGTCCGCAGCCCCAAGCCCCGTGGCCCCCGGTCGAAGGGGGGCGCTCGCCCCGCCCGGGCGAAGCGTCAGGGCAGCTTCATGCAGCGTCTCGAGCAGCGTTGGGAGCACCGTCGCCAGCAGGGGCAGGGCTGGTAGGTCCCCGGGAGCGTGGCTTCGGGGGTCTCGAGGGCTCGCTGGCGCTCGCCACCTCGACCACCGGGGCGATCAGTGCGCGAGGACCCCGACGGTCCAGGTCAGCGCGATGAGGGTGGCGGCCGACAGCTCGATGCCCATGCTGTGCAGCACGCCGCGCAGGGCTGACTTCGTCGCCTGCCAGGCCCGCTCGAGGTCACGGAAGCGCACGTACTCGGCGGCGAAGACGCCGAAGACGAAGCCGATCGGCAGGCCGATGCCCGGGATGACGAAGAGGCCGACGATCGCGCCGACGATCCCGAAGCCGAGCGTCATGCCGCCGACTCCCTCGCGCTTCATGCGCCGGCCGGGGATGAGGAACTGCAGGAGCAGGGTCACCGCGTAGATCGCCGCGACGACGCCGAAGGTCACCCACGCGGTCGTGCCGCCGGTGTAGCCGGCCCAGACGAGCACTCCCGCGACGCACAGGAGCAGCCCGGGCAGCACGGGGACGACGATGCCGAGGACACCCACGACGAAGAAGAGGATGCCGATCGCGAGAGCGATCGACGTCGGGTCGTGGGTGGCCTCGGCAGCCAGGGAGAGCACGGCCGGGGGCCGCTCAGCGCTCGTCGACGGGGGCCGACGCGGGGGTGCTCTCGTCGAGACGGGCGGTCTCGTCCTCGATGTCGGCGAGGTCCTTCAGTGCCGGGAGGTGCTCACGCCCATGGTGGGCGCAGAAGAGCAGCTCGCCGCCCGCGTGGAGGCGGGCGCGCACGTAGGCCTTGGCTCCGCAGCGGTCGCAGCGGTCGGCTGCGGTCAAGGGGCTGGCCAGGGTCGCGTTCACGTGTGCCTCATTTCCTGCAGTGTTGCGTGGACGTCTCGGTCAACAGTCAAACACGCGAAAGCCTTCCCGTCCCGCACCCGTTCCGCGCGGCGTGACCGAGGGCACACCGTCGCGGCGCCACCGGCGGTGCCTCCCGGGCGTCGTCGGTGGCGCGGTCTACCCTGCGAGGAGCCCACCGACCCGACGACGCAAGGACGGCCCCCTTCGTGCCTCCGGCAGACACCTCCGCGAAGAAGACCGCGAGCAGCAAGTCCGCGAAGGACTACACCGCGCACCATCTCCAGGTGCTCGAGGGCCTCGAGGCCGTGCGCAAGCGCCCGGGCATGTACATCGGGTCCACGGACCAGCGCGGCCTCATGCACTGCATGTGGGAGATCATCGACAACGCCGTCGACGAGGCCCTGGGTGGCCACGGCGACCGGATCGAGATCGTCCTGCACCCCGACGGCTCCGTCGAGGTCCACGACAACGGTCGCGGCATCCCCGTCGACATCGAGCCGCGCACCGGCCTCACCGGTGTCGAGGTCGTCTACACCAAGCTGCACGCGGGCGGGAAGTTCGGCGGCGGCTCCTACACCGCCTCCGGTGGTCTGCACGGCGTCGGCGCCTCGGTCGTCAACGCGCTGTCCTCCCGCCTCGACGTCGAGGTCGACCGCGGCGGCAAGACCTGGGCCATGAGCTTCCGCCGTGGTGAGCCCGGCACCTTCTCCGACGATGCCGGGGCGAAGGGGGAGAAGTCTCCCGACCACGACTTCGTCCCGTACGACAAGGGCAGCGAGCTGCAGGTCGTCGGCAAGCCCAAGCGCGGCGTCACGGGCACCCGCGTGCGCTACTGGGCCGACCCGCAGATCTTCCTCAAGGGCGCCGGCATCGACCGGGAGGCCCTGGCCGCCCGCGCCCGCCAGACCTCCTTCCTCGTGCCCGGCCTGACCCTCGTCGTGCGTGACCTGCGCGGCGACGAGCCGCTCGAGGAGGTCTTCCACCACGACGGCGGCATCAGCGAGTTCGTCGACTTCCTCGCCCCCGATGCCCCGGTCACCGACGTGTGGCGGCTCGAGGGCACGGGGACCTTCACCGAGACCGTGCCCGTGCTCGACGACAAGGGGCACATGACGCCGACCGAGGTCGAGCGCGAGTGCGGTGTCGACATCGCCCTGAGGTGGGGGACCGGCTACGACGCGAAGATGTCCTCCTTCGTCAACATCATCGCCACGCCCAAGGGCGGCACCCACGTCGCCGGCTTCGAGCAGGCGCTGCTCAAGGTCTTCCGCAAGCAGCTCGAGGTCAACGCCCGCAAGCTCAAGGTCGGCAACGACAAGGTCGACAAGGACGACGTCCTCGCCGGCCTGACCGCGGTCGTCACGGTGCGTCTGGCCGAGCCGCAGTTCGAGGGCCAGACCAAGGAGGTGCTCGGCACCAACGCCGTGCGCTCGATCGTCTCCAAGGTCGTCGAGACCGAGCTGACCTCGCAGCTGACGTCGACCAAGCGCGGCGACAAGCAGATGGCGACGCAGCTGCTCGAGAAGGTCGTCGCCGAGATGAAGTCGCGCATCTCAGCGCGGCTGCACAAGGAGACCCAGCGCCGCAAGAACGCGCTGGAGACCTCGTCGTTGCCGCCGAAGCTGCGTGACTGCCGCAGCAGCGACGTCGAGTCCACCGAGCTCTTCATCGTCGAGGGTGACTCCGCGATGGGCACGGCCAAGGAGGCGCGCAACAGCGAGTTCCAGGCGCTGCTGCCGATCCGCGGCAAGATCCTCAACGTGCAGAAGGCCGCCGTCGGCGACATGCTCAAGAACGCCGAGTGCGCCTCGATCATTCAGGTCATCGGGGCCGGGTCCGGGCGCAGCTTCGACCTCGACGCCGCCCGCTACGGCAAGGTCATCATCATGACTGACGCCGACGTCGACGGCGCCCACATCCGCACCCTGCTGCTCACCCTCTTCTTCCGCTACATGCGCCCGCTCGTCGAGGCCGGCAAGGTCTTCGCCGCGGTCCCGCCGCTGCACCGCATCGAGGTGGTCAACCCCGGCTCGAAGAAGAACGAGCTGATCTACACCTACTCCGAGGCGGAGATGCGCAAGAAGCTGTCGTCGCTCGGCTCGCGCGGCAAGAACATCAAGCAGCCGATCCAGCGCTACAAGGGTCTGGGCGAGATGGACGCCGACCAGCTCGCCGAGACGACGATGGACCCGCGCCACCGGATGCTGCGCCGGGTGACGACCGAGGACCTCGAGATGGCCGAGCAGGTCTTCGAGCTGCTCATGGGCAAGGACGTCGACCCCCGCCGCGACTTCATCGTCTCCTCGGCCGACCAGCTCGACCGGGAGCGCATCGACGCCTGAGGCCGGCTGGGTCCGGTACGACGCGGCCCGTTTGGACACGATCTCGGCGCGTCGCCGCGTCGGTGGTTGCACGCGGACGTGCTCTGGGTCACGGTTAGGGGATCGGTGCGCGCACCCGTGCACCCCCGACCCAGGGAGGACCCATGTCCGACGTCGCCACCTCGGACCATGCCGCAGGTGAGGACAACACCGAGCTCAAGAGGGTCATGGGCCCCAAGCTCCTGCTCCTCTTCATCGTCGGAGACATCCTCGGTACGGGCGTCTACGCCCTGACCGGCGCAGTGGCCGGCGAAGTCGGCGGCGCCGCGTGGGCCCCCTTCATCGCGGCCTTCGTCGTCGCGACGATCACGGCCTTCTCCTACCTCGAGCTGGTGACGAAGTACCCGAAGGCCGGAGGTGCGGCGACCTTCATCCACAAGGCCTTCGGCCTGCACTTCCTCACCTTCATGGTGGCCTTCGCCGTCATGTGCTCCGGTATCACCTCGGCGTCGACCGCCTCCAACGCCTTCGCCGGGTTCCTCAGCGACGGACTCGGCCTCGACTGGGGCCCGAACCAGCTCCTGATCGCCGCGCTGGCCTTCATGCTCGTCATCGCGCTGGTCAACTTCCGCGGCGTCGGAGAGTCGGTCAAGGCCAATGTCGTGCTGACCCTCGTCGAGCTCTCCGGTCTGCTGCTCATCATCTTCATCGGCCTCTACGCCGTGACCCAGGGCAAGGCCGACTTCTCCCGCGTGATGGTCTTCGAGAGCGCGAGCGACAAGAACACCTTCTTCGCCATCACCATGGCGACCTCGCTCGCCTTCTTCGCCATGGTCGGCTTCGAGGACTCGGTCAACATGGCCGAGGAGACGCACGAGCCCTCGCGGATCTTCCCCAAGGTCATGCTCACCGGACTCGGCATCACCGGTGTCATCTACGTCCTCGTCTCGATCACCGCGGTGGCCCTGGTCCCCGTCGGCGACCTCACCGACCCGGACAAGGCCTCGGCCCTGACGCAGGTCGTTGCTGCCGGCGCGCCCGGGCTGCCCTTCGACAAGATCTTCCCCTTCATCGGGATGTTCGCCGTCGCCAACTCGGCCCTGATCAACATGCTCATGGCCTCGCGCCTCGTCTACGGCATGGCCCGCCAAGAGGTCCTGCCTCCCGGCCTCGGCGTGGTCCACAGGACCCGTCAGACTCCGTGGGTGGCCATCATCTTCACCACGCTGATCTCCTTCGGACTGATCAGCTACGTCGTCCTCGACAGCGAGTCGCAGGTCGTCGCGCTGCTCGGTGGCACGACCTCGCTCCTGCTGCTCGCGGTCTTCACCATCGTCAACATCGCGGTGCTGGTGCTGCGTCGCGACAAGGTCGGCCGCGAGCACTTCAGGGCCCCGACCGTGCTGCCGATCATCGGTGCGATCGCCTGCGCCTTCCTCGTCGGCCCGTGGGCCCGCAGCGAGGAGCAGCAGCAGCAGTACGAGATCGCCGCCATCCTGCTCGGTCTGGGCATCCTCCTCTGGGTCATCACCTGGTTCATCAACCGCGCGGTCTACGCCAAGAAGACCTACATGCGCGACCCGGAGCACATCGACCACGACTGAGCTCCACGACGCGAAGGGGGCGACACCGGCGATCCGGTGCCGCCCCCTTCGTCATGTCCTCAGAGGGAGCCGATGCCGCCGATCACGGCGGAGGCGGGGGTGCCGGAGCCGTCGCGGCGGCCGTCGGCCTCGGGGCAGGGTGATCGCCACGCCGTTTGGGCTGCGCGGCACGGGCGCCGGCGCGGCCCCACCCAGGCGGTGACCAGCGCGTCCTCGCCCTTGAGGAAGCGGTGCGCGCGGACGCCGCCCGTGGCGCGACCCTTGCCGGGGTACTCGTCGAAGGAGGTGACCTTCCACGAGCCGGCATCGGTGCCCGGCAGCGCGTCGGAGGAGCCCGAGACGGTGACGACGACGTTGTCGAAGTTGAGGTCGACGGCGCCGAAGAAGACGACCTGGGCCCCGTCGGTGAGCCGGATGCCGGCGACACCGCCGCCACCTCGTCCCTGGGGCCGCACGTCGGCCGCGGAGAAGTGCAGCAGGCTGGCCTGGCTCGTGACGAAGACGAGCTCCTCCTCGCCGGTCGTCAGCTCGACGGCACCGACGACGCGGTCGCCCTCCTTGAGCGAGATCGCCTCCCAGGAGTGGCCCTTGGGGTAGTCGGTGGTGACGCGCTTGACGATGCCGTGCGCCGTGCCCAGGGCCAGCCCGGGGGAGTCGGGCGACAGGCTCATCAGGGTCAGCGGGGTCTCGTCACCGGGCAGGTCGACGTAGGCCGCGAGCGGGGCACCGCCGGAGAGGGTGGGCGCGCCGTTGGAGGGCGGCAGGGTCGGCAGCTCGAGTGCCCCGAGACGCACGACCCGGCGGCCGAGGTGACGA
>NZ_JBNFOF010000153.1:0-7729 GCF_057364645.1 Janibacter sp. CFPM2_SD2 | reverse complement strand
CCGGCCGGCGAGGCTGGTGGGCGGCTTCGTCCCCGACGTGCACCCCGGCACCCGCTACGGGCTGCGGGCCGACGGCCCGTGGGACCCGGCTGCCGGCCACCGTCACAACCCCGCGAAGCTGCTGCTCGACCCGTGGGGCCGCGCCGTCGAGGGCCGCGTGACCTACGAGCCGGCCGTCTACGGGCATGCCGTCGACGAGGCCGGCGAGGGTGACGTGACCGTCCGCTCGGAGCTGGACTCGGCCCCCTTCGTCCCCCGCAACGTCGTGCTCGACACGACCTTTGACTGGGGCGACGACGCCCCGCCGGCGCACCCGCGTGACGAGCGGGTGGTCTACGAGGCGCACGTGCGCGAGGTGACCCGGCTGCTCGACGGCGTGCCGGAGCACCTGCGCGGCACCTACGCCGGCATGGCGCACCCGGTGACCATCGAGCACCTGCAGCGGCTCGGCGTGACGACCGTGGAGCTGCTGCCGGTGCACGCCTTTGCCGACGAGCCGCACCTCGTCGAGCTCGGCCTGACGAACCACTGGGGCTACAACACGCTCGGCTTCTTCGCCCCGCACGCGCCCTATGCCAGCGACGCCGACCCGCACGAGGTGCTGCGCGAGATCAAGGGCATGGTCAAGCTGCTGCACGCGGCCGGCATCGAGGTGCTGCTCGACGTCGTCTACAACCACACGGCCGAGCAGAGCACCGGCGGCGCGACCCTCTCGTGGCGCGGGCTCGACGCGGCGACCTGGTACCGCCTCGACGAGCAGGGGCACGACGTCGACGTCACCGGCTGCGGCAACACGCTCGACCTCACCGAGCCGCTCGTGCTCGAGATGGTGCTCGACTCGCTGCGCTACTGGGTCGAGGAGGTCCACGTCGACGGCTTCCGCTACGACCTGGCCGTCGCGCTCGGCCGCGGTGACGACCTCGGCTACGACCCCGACCACCCCTTCCTCGTCGCCCTGCGCGAGGACCCGGTGCTCTCGCGGGTGCTGCACGTCGCCGAACCCTGGGACCTCGGGCCCGACGGGTGGCGCACCGGGCAGTTCCCCGGCGCGTGGGCGGAGTGGAATGACCGCTTCCGCGACGCGACCCGCGACTTCTGGCTCGCCGACGCGGGGGCGCTCTCGCGCGGCGAGGTGAGCGGCCCCGGTGTGCGCGAGATCGCCACCCGGCTCGTCGGCAGCCGCGACCTCTTCGGCGAGCGCACTCCCCTGTCGTCGGTCGGCTTCGTCACCGCGCACGACGGCTTCACCATGGCCGACCTCGTCGCCTACGACACGAAGCACAACGAGGCCAACGGCGAGGACAACCGCGACGGCAACGACCACAACCGGTCGTGGAACCACGGCGCCGAGGGCCCCACCGACGACGCCGTCATCTCGCTCGCCCGCCGCCGCTCGGTGCGCAACCTGCTCGGCACCCTGCTGCTGTCGGCGGGTGTGCCGATGATCGCCTCCGGCGACGAGATCGGCCGCACCCACGACGGCAACAACAACCCCTACTGCCAGGACAACGAGATGACCTGGCTGCACTGGGACCTCGACGACGCCCGGCGCGACCTGCTCGCCACCGCCGCCCACCTCACGGCGCTGCGGCGCGAGGTCCCCGTGCTGCGCGACCACGACGAGTCGTCATCGGCTGGTACGACGAGACCGGTGCCGCGATGACCGACGAGACCTGGGCCCAGGACGAGCGGCGGACCCTGCAGCTGCACCTCGCCGGCGAGCCCGCGGCGCTGCTCGTGGTGCACGGGGGCCTCGCCGAGGCTGCCGTCACGCTCCCGGACGTCGGCCCCCTTCGCCTGAGGTGGGACAGCGCCTGGGAGCGCCCGCAGGACGCCGACTCGGGCTCCGCCGACCGCCAGCAGACCCTCACCCCCCTCAGCCTGCGCCTCTACACGACCTGACCGCCGCGAGAAGGCGGGTCGAGGTATGAGCGACCGCATAACCGGACGCCACCACCTCCACCCAACGCGCTCCAGGAGCGGACGAAGGGAGGGGTCGGCCCGACTCATGGGAAAGTCCCGCCCAACCCGACGAGGTGGGCTGAATCCGTCAGGTGGCGGGACTTTTCCTTAGGGCCACCCCTCCCTTCGCCCGCGACGCCAGAGGCGCCGGCGACGCCCGAGGCGACCCCGCGGGTATTGAGCAGCGGGGGGCGAAGATCAGGCGTTGGCGACGAGCCCCAGGCTCGACGGGAAGGCCATGAGCTCGTGCCGGGGCAGCACGCGCACGGTCCAGCCGAACTGGCCGGTGCGCTCGATGGGGACCTGGCCGGAGAACTTCGCCTTGCCGTCCTCGTAGGACTCGACGAAGCCCAGCGACGTGGCGTCCCAGTCGACGAGGTCGTCGGTGCCGAGCTCGACGCGGCCGGCGACGACCTGCACGTCGACCTCGTGCGGCGCGAGGCCGTCGAGGGCGACGTAGGCGTCGACGCTCAGCTGCTCGCCGACGAGCGGGCTGTCGGAGATGCCGGAGCCCTCGACGTGGTCGACGTGCACGGCCGACCAGCCGGCGCGGGGCGCCGGGCCTTGTAGTCGGCGAGCGCGCGGGCGCCGGCGTGGTCGTCGGCGTTGACCCGGGCGTTGTGCGCGGCCGCGGGGGCGTAGAGCTGCTCGGTGTAGTCGCGGACCATCCGGGTGGCGAGCACCTTGGGCCCCAGGGTGGTGAGGGTGTGGCGCAGCATCGACAGCCAGTGCTGCGGCAGCCCCTGCTCGTCGACGTCGTAGAAGCGCGGCGCGACCTGGGTCTCGATGAGGTCGTAGAGCGCGGCGGCCTCGATGTCGTCGCGACGCCCTTCGTCCTCGACACCGTCGGCGGTGGGGATCGCCCAGCCGTTGTCGCCGTCGTACCACTCGTCCCACCAGCCGTCGAGGATGGAGAGGTTGAGCCCGCCGTTGAGCGCGGCCTTCATGCCCGAGGTGCCGCAGGCCTCGAAGGGGCGCAGCGGGTTGTTGAGCCACACGTCGCAGCCCGGGTAGAGGGTGCGGGCCATCGCGATGTCGTAGTTGGGCAGGAAGACGATGCGGTGGCGCACGTCGTGCTCGTCGGCGAAGCGGACCATCTGCTGGATGAGCTGCTTGCCCGTCTCGTCGGCCGGGTGCGACTTGCCGGCGATGACGAGCTGGACCGGGCGCTCCGGGTGGAGCAGCAGCGCCTTGAGCCGCTCGGGGTCGCGCAGCATGAGGGTGAGGCGCTTGTAGGTCGGCACCCGGCGGGCGAAGCCGATCGTCAGGACGTCGGGGTCGAGGACGGAGTCGGTCCAGCCGAGCTCGGCGTCGGTCGCCCCGCGCTTGCCCCAGCTCGCCCGCAGGCGGGCACGGGCGTCCTCGACGAGCCGGGCGCGCATCTGGGCCTTGGCCGCCCAGATCGCCTCGCCGGGCACGTCCCCGATCTGCAACCACTGGTCACCGGCCTCGACGTCTCGGCCCCCGAGGTGCTCGGCGGCGACGTCGAAGACCGCGTCGTCGACCCAGGTCGGGGCGTGCACGCCGTTGGTGATCGAGGTGATCGGCACCTCCGAGTCGTCGAACCCCGGCCACAGCCCGTCGAACATCTCGCGGGAGACGTGCCCGTGCAGCTGCGAGACGCCGTTGGCGCGCTCGGCGAGGCGCAGCCCCATGACCGCCATGTTGAAGATGCCCTCGGAGCCGCCCTCGTAGGTCTCGGCGCCGAGCGCCCGCAGCTTGTCGAGCGGCACGCCCGGCAGCTCCTGCGCACCACCGAAGTAGCGCTCCAGCAGGCTGACGTCGAAGCGGTCGATGCCGGCGGGCACGGGGGTGTGCGTCGTGAAGACGGTGCCGGCCCGGGCGGCCTCCATCGCCTCCTCGAAGCTCATCCCTCCGGACTGGGTGAACTCGCTGATCCGCTCGATGCCGAGGAAGCCGGCGTGGCCCTCGTTGGTGTGGAAGACCTCCGGCTCGGGTGCTCCGGTGAGGCGCGACCACAGCCGCAGGGCACGCACACCACCGATGCCGAGGAGCATCTCCTGCTGGAGCCGCTGCTCACCCCCGCCGCCGTAGAGGCGCTCGGTGACCGCGCGCATCGCGTCGTCGTTGCCGGGGACGTCGGAGTCGAGCAGGAGCAGCGGCACGCGGCCGACCTGGGCGCGCCACACGTGCGCGCGCAGCTGACCGCCCCCGGGCATCCCGACGCTGATGACGCAGGGGGTGTCGTCCGCCTCGCGCAGCAGGTGCAGCGGCAGCCCCTGCGGGTCGGCGACGGGATAGGTCTCCTGCTGCCAGCCGTCGGCGTTGAGGCTCTGCTTGAAGTAGCCGGTCTTGTAGAAGAGACCGACGCCGACGATCGGCACGCCGAGGTCGGAGGCCGCCTTGAGGTGGTCGCCGGCGAGGATGCCGAGGCCACCGGAGTACTGCGGCAGCACGGCGGTGATGCCGTACTCGGGGCTGAAGTAGGCGATCGAAGCGGGGGCGTCACCCTTCGCGCTCTCCTCCTGGAACCACCGCGGGGCGGACAGGTAGGCGTCGAGGTCGGCCTTGGCGGCGGCGACGCGGGAGACGAAGTCGGTGTCCGCGGCCAGCGCGTCGAGCTCGCTCGCCGAGAAGGCGGAGAGCATGCGAACAGGATCGTGGTGCACGGTGTCCCACCGCTGGGGGTCGATGCCGGCGAAGAGAGCGCGGGTCGGCGAGTGCCAACTCCAGCGCAGGTTCATGGCCAGGTCGCCGAGGGCGGCGATCGGCTCGGGGAGGGCAGTTCGGACACTGAAACGTCGGATGGCCTTCACCCGGGCCATCTTTGCGCCTCCCAGCCGTTGTGGCCAAGTCCACACCGATGACCTCCCCCCGCTGGGGTCGACGCCCTGCGGCGGGTAGTTTCACAGGGGTGAGCACCGACTTCACCGTTGCCCCGTCCCCGACGACCGGCACGCCGGTCTCCGGGCCGCCGCAGTTCCCCCTCGGCCGCATCCCCGTCACGGGGGGTGCGTCCGGTGGTCGACCACGGCGCCCGCCCCGCGAAGTCCGTCGTCGGCGAGCCCTTCACCGTCACTGCCGAGGTCTTCCGCGAGGGGCACGACGCGGTGAGCGCCACGCTCGTGCTCACCGACCCCGACGGCGCCGAGCGCCACCTGCCGATGACCTGCACCAACCCCGGCCTGAGCCTGTGGGAGGCCGAGGTCGTGGCCGACCGCGAGGGCCTGTGGCACTACCGCGTCGAGGGCTGGTCGCACCCGTGGGGCACGTGGGTGCACGACGCCGGCATCAAGATCCCGGCGGACATCGACGCCGACCTCATGCGGGAGGAAGGGGCGATCGTCCTCGACCGGGCCGCGGCCGAGCCCTTCCGTGACGAAGGGGGGCGGACCTCCCTTCGCCAGGCAGCGGCGGTCCTGCGCGACCTCACGGGTCACCAGGCGACCGCGGCGCTGCACCTCGTGACGACCGGTCCCGCTGCCGCGGAGCTCGAGGCCCGCCCGCTGCGCGAGCTGGTCAGCCCGAGCACGGACCTGCCGCTGCTCGTCGAGCGCGAGCTGGCGCTCTTCGGGTCCTGGTACGAGATCTTCCCCCGCAGCGAGGGGGCACGCTTCGACGAGGCGACCGGGCGGTGGGTCACGGGCACGCTGCGCACCGCGGCCCAGCGGCTGCCGGCGATCGCGGCGATGGGCTTCGACGTCGTCTAC
Source organism: Janibacter sp. CFPM2_SD2 (assembly GCF_057364645.1). NCBI lineage: Bacteria > Bacillati > Actinomycetota > Actinomycetes > Micrococcales > Intrasporangiaceae > Janibacter > Janibacter sp. CFPM2_SD2. The sequence continues at coordinate 2,096 of NZ_JBNFOF010000153.1, read as the reverse complement.
CTCACGCCGATCCACCCCATCGGCACGACCGCGCGCAAGGGGCCCAACAACACCCTCGAGGCCGGGCCCGACGACCCCGGCTCGCCGTATGCCATCGGCTCCCCCGACGGCGGGCACGACGCGATCCACCCCGAGCTGGGCACCTTCGAGGACTTCGACGCCTTCGTCGCCGACGCCACCGGGCTCGGCCTCGAGGTCGCCCTCGACCTCGCGCTGCAGTGCTCCCCCGACCACCCGTGGGTCACCGAGCACCCCGAGTGGTTCACGACGCGCGCCGACGGGACCATCGCCTACGCGGAGAACCCGCCGAAGAAGTACCAGGACATCTACCCAGTTAACTTCGACAACGACCCCGCCGGCATCTACGCCGAGGTCCGTCGCGTCGTCCAGGTGTGGATCGACCACGGCGTGAAGATCTTCCGCGTCGACAACCCGCACACCAAGCCGGTGGAGTTCTGGCAGTGGCTCATCGCCGATGTCGCCGTCGACCACCCCGACGTCATCTGGCTCTCCGAGGCTTTCACCAAGCCGGCGATGATGCACACCCTGGCCAAGGTCGGCTTCCAGCAGAGCTACACCTACTTCGCCTGGCGCACGACCGTGCCCGAGCTCGTCGAGTACGGCACCGAGGTGAGCGGCGAGGCCGCGGCCTACATGCGGCCGAGCTTCTGGCCGACGACGCACGACATCCTCACGCCCTATATGCAGTTCGGCGGGCGGGCCGCCTGGCAGGTGCGTGCCGCCCTCGCCGCGACGATGGTGCCGACGTGGGGCATCTACGCCGGCTACGAGCTCATGGAGCACGTCGCCCGCCCCGGCGCCGAGGAGCAGATCGACAACGAGAAGTACGAGCTCAAGGACCGCCGCTGGGCCGAGGTCGCCGAGCGCGGCGACTCGCTCATCGGCTGGCTGACGATGCTCAACCGCGCCCGTCGGCAGCACCCGAGCCTGCAGCTGCTGCGCAACCTGACCTTCCACCACGTCGACGACGAGAACCTCATCGCCTACTCGAAGTCGCGCACCCTCGACGACGGCACCGTCGACACCGTCATCGTCGTCGCCAACGTCGACCCGCACACCACGCGCGAGTCGACCCTGCGTCTCGACATGGGCGCCCTCGGCCTCGACCCCGACGCGCGCTTCGAGGTGGAGGACCACGTGACCGGCGCGCGCTGGGAGTGGGGCCAGGCCACCTATGTGCGCCTCGGCCCCGACGCCGAGCCGGTGCACATCGTCTCGGTGCGGCGCTGATGGCCACCGTCCACGACGCCACCCTCGTCCCGACGAAGCTCGAGCTGCTCGCCGGCTGGGTCGGCGACCAGCGGTGGTTCCCCGGCCAGGGCCGCCCGCGCCTGCGCCGTCTCGACTCGTGGCGCCTCGACGACCCGGCCGGCGAGGTCGGCATCGAGGTGATCGTCGTCCTTGACGAGTCCGGGCCGAGCCCGACCGTCCACCAGGTGCCGCTCACCTACCGCGGCGCTCCCCTGCCCGGCGGCGAGGCCGCGCTCGTCGGCGAGATGGAGCACTCCGTCCTCGGCCACCGGTGGGTCTACGACGCCCCGCACGACCCCGTCTTCGTCACCCAGCTCATGGCGCTGCTCCGCGGGCGCGTTGCAGCACAGGCCGGCTCGGTGTCCGACACCGTCGACCCCGACGTCGTCGGGGCACCGCACCCGGCGTGGCCCGACGACCCGGTCGTCGCCTCGAGCCGGGTGCTCACCGGCGAGCAGTCCAACACCTCGGTCGTCGTGCAGCCGGCCCCCGGCACGGGCGCCCCGGTGATCCTCAAGGTCTTCCGCACCCTCTCCCCGGGCGACAACCCCGACATCACCCTCCAGGGTGCACTCGCCGCGTCGCACTCCCCCTTCGTCCCCGCGAGCGTCGGTCACGTGGCCGGCGCCTGGCAGCGGCCCGATGGCGAAGGGAGGGACGTCGGTCAGCTGGCCTTCGCCCAGGAGTATCTCGAGGGCACGACGGACGCGTGGCGCGAGTGCCTGCGGATGGCTGGCGACGGCACCGACTTCACCGCCCGGGCCGCGAGCTCGGCCGGGCGACCGCCGAGGTCCACGCGACCCTGGCCCGCGCCCCTGCCCACG
>NZ_JBNFOF010000152.1:0-7758 GCF_057364645.1 Janibacter sp. CFPM2_SD2 | reverse complement strand
CCCGATCGTCGAGGCCGAGCCGGAGCCGGGCACCTGGCAGCCCACCCCCGTGCCGCGCCCCGTCTACACGATGAAGGCTGCCGCCCACCGTCCCGAGCCGGCCCCGATGGCGGCTCCGGCCGCGCCGGCCGTGCCCGCCGACGACGTGCCGCAGGTCATCGACGTCGAGGACGACGAGCTGCCGGCCATCGCGGGCTGGGGCTGACCCCCCTTCGTCCCTCAGACGTCGTAGGGGGACTCTCCCGGGTCGAGCTCGGCCCGCTCGTCCGCCTCGGCGACGTCCTCACGGATCTCCGCCGCCTCGGCAGGTGACTCCACGAGGTCTGACGGTTCGTCGGCGTCCTCCGGCACGGGGTCGAGGAGGTTGTGGCCGACGGCGTTGAGCACGGCCGCGGTCGGGACCGCGACGAGAGCACCGATGACGCCGCCGACGATGATGCCCGTCGCGATGGCGAGGATGACCGCGAGCGGGTGGACCCGCACGGCCCGGCCGAGGAGCAGGGGCTGGAGCACGTGCGACTCGAGCTGCTGCACCGCGACGACGACGCCGAGCATGATCAGGGCGGTGATCGGCCCCTTGGCGACGAAGGCCAGGACGACCGCGACGAAGCCGGACAGCAGCGCGCCGACGATCGGGACGAAGGACCCCACGAAGACGAGCAGCGCGATGCCGGAGGCGAAGGGGACGCCCAGCAGGAGCGCGCCCAGCCCGATGCCGAGGGCGTCGGTCGCGGCGACGAGGATCGTCGCGCGGGTGAAGGCCTTGAGCTGGTTCCACGCGATGGCGCCCGAGGAGAGGACCTTGGCGCGGGCGCCGCGGGGGAAGAGGCGCACGATCCACGCCCAGATGCCCGGGCCGTCGTAGAGGAAGAAGAAGAGCGAGAACATCGCGAGGAAGAAGCCGGTGAGCAGGTGGCCGACGGTCAGGCCGGCCTGGGTCGCCCGGCGCCGACGTCCTGCTGCTGGCTGACCTTGGCCCACTGGTCGGTCAGCCAGGTCGTGATCTGGCCCTCGGTGAGGCCGAAGGTGTCGACGATCCACTGGCGCGACTGGTTCACGCCCTGGGTCACCTGCCCGACGATGTCGCCCAGCTGGGTCGTGAACTGGTTGCCGACGAAGCTGAAGAGCGCGACGAGGACCGCGAGCGTGCCGAGCACCGTGACGCCCGCGGCCAGCCCGCGAGGCAGGACGATCCGCAGGCGCTGGTAGAGCGGCTCGAGCAGAGCCGCGAGCAGCAGCGCGATGATGACCGGGAAGACGACCTCGGAGAGCTTCGAGATGAGCCACAGCAGGGCGAGGACCCCGACGCCGATGATCAGCGAGCGCCACACCCACTCCGAGGCCGCGCGGAAGGTCGGGGGCACCGTCGGCGGGGCCGACGGTGTCGGCGGCGTGGTCTGGATGACGATCTGCCGCTCCGGCGGCGGAGCCGCCGGCAGCTGGGGCAGGCGGCGGGTGATGCGGGGCAGCCGCACCCCCTTCGGGCGGCGCTGGTCGCTCATGCGGCTCCTCACAGGTCCATGGTCCGCCGACTCTAGTCGCCCGGATTGCGAGCCTCGGCCACCCCGGTGTTATGGTTGCCGTCGTTCTCGGGGCTGTGGCGCAGTTGGTAGCGCGTCTCGTTCGCAATGAGAAGGTCAGGGGTTCGAATCCCCTCAGCTCCACCACTGGGACACCCCGGCCGACCAGCGAAAACGCTGGAAAATCGGCCGGGGTTTCGCTTTGTCATTCCGACCCCGCCTCGCGATGTGTCCCCCCGGTGCCCCCCGGCGTGGCATTCAGCCGGTCCAGACCCGCTCGGTCTGCGCCCGTGCCGAGGAAGTGCAGGTACCTGTTCGTCGTCGCGATGGACTCGTGACCCATCCACGCCTGCACGGTCCCGGGGTCGACTCCACGGCTCAGCCAGAGGCACGCCGCGGTGTGCCGCAGGTCGTGGATCCGGCGGCCCCGACCCGTGGTCGGCCAGTGGACCGAGCGAAGCACAGCAGAGCGGTGCAGCTGCGCCCCTCGCTCGGTCGTGAAGAGCAGGTCCCCTTGGGCCTTGCCCTCCGACAGCCGCAGCACGATCGGCAGCACCCGGTTGGCCAAGGGCACTCGACGCGACCGCCGCCCCTTGGTGGCCTTCACTGCCTGACCCTCCGGCTGCGAGCGTCGGACGAGCAGACCGGGAGTCGGGACCTGCATGACGTCCTCGACCCGCATCGCCCGAGCCTCCGCCCACCGCAAGCCCGTCCAGGCCAGCACCAGCAGCAGGTCCGCGAGATGCGGCGAGGCCGTGGCCCAGGCGGCGTGGACCTCCTCGAGGACCTCCTCGGTGAAGGGATCCATCTCCTCGACCTCGCCGGACTGCTTCGGCACCGTCACACCCATGACCGGGTTGGCCAGAACGATCTTCTCGCGCACGCACCATGCGAAGAAGGAGGAGAGGCTGGCTCGGAAGCGTCTGACCGAACTCTCGGCAAGACCGTCAGAGAGGAGGCTCTCGAAGGAGCGCGCGACCTCCCGACCCGAGACCGCTGACACGTGCAGCGCCAGCATGCTCGTCGGCATCAGCCGCAACAGGTCCTGGTCTGCCCGATAGGTCTTCGCGGCCACCGTCGTGCGCCGGACCTCGAGCCACTGCACCACGAGGACGCGGACCCGCTGCCGACCCGCCCGGGGGTCGACACCACCGGACAGCGCTGCACGTTCGCGCGCCAGCCACGCCTTGGCCTCTCGCTGGGTGTCGAAGACACGGCTGGCGACGTTGACCCGTCCGCTCTTCAACTTGGCCCGGAAGCGCCCGTTCGGGGTCTTCTGGATGCTCACGCCGCCGCCTTCCTCAGCCACGCGTCGACGTCCTCGCGGCGGTACCGCGGGATGAAGGGGGACAGCCACGTCACGCGCGGCCCCTCCCCGGAGTGCCGCCAACGGCACAGCGTCGACGGCGAGACCTGCACCGCTCGCGCCACGTCCTTGGTGGTCAGCAGCCGAGGCAGTTCGGCCTCGTCTGGCGTCGGCGTGCTCTGGTCCATGTTCTTCCCCTGTCTCTAGTGTCCACGTCGGGTGGTGCGTCGTTGGGCTTTCCACAGGTCGTATTCGCGGGAGCGCGCGGCGACGGCGAGGGCGAGGGCTTCTTCGGTGTCGTCGCGCCAGCCGGTGCCGGCGTAGGTCCAGGACGCGATGACTTGGGTGGTGGTGTCGGCGTCGTCGGCCAGGAGGCGGGATTCGAGGTCGCGGGTGTCGATGGGGGTGCCGGTGCGTCGGGACTGGGCGGCGAGTTCTTGCCAGCGTGATCGCGCGCGGCGTAGTGCTCCGAGGGTGATGGAGTAGCGGCGGGACTTGGTGCCGAAGTGTCCGCGGAAGCCGAGGCAGCGCACCCATTTGTGCATGCGGCGGTAGTCGTGCTGGGGGGCGTGGAAGGCTGCGGCGCGCTGGGCCATCTGACGGCACTGGTGTTGCAGGGCGATGATGTGGGGCCGGTTTTGTCCGTGGCCGTGCAGACTGCCGGAGTCCTTGGTGGAGTACTTGGCGAGGTATCCGGCGACTTGGCCGGGGGTCAGTGGGCCGGTGGGGTCGTCGGTGCGGGTCCCGGCGCGCACGGTGCGCACGTCGACCTGGGCCCCGAACGCGAGGACGCGGGGCGTGTCGTCGTGGTCGACGGGTTCGGCCAGGACGGTCACGGTCGGGACGACGTCGCGGACGAGGTCGGCGAGGTCGTGGCCGGTGAGGGTGGCCGGGGCGGGGGAGCCTGTGCCTGCGGCGGAGGGTCCATCGAGACGGATGAGGGCGTGAAAGTGGATCAGTCCGCGGGTCTGGTACTCGGCGACCTTGGCGTACTGCACGGATGCGTGCTCGCTCAGGCGGCCCTCTGGGACGTGCAGGTGGTGGGCGATGCTGCGGCGTAGCGCGATGGTGAAGCGGCGCCACAGCTCGGGGGCGTGCCATTGCCACATCACGGCCGAGGCGGTGTCGTGGCAGTCGGAGCACAGCGGGGACCCGTTGGCGTGGTCGTCTTCGTCGTGCACAAGCCCGCACCACGTGGGCCGCGTGAGGGCAGCGTGTTGGTCGTCGCGAGTCGCGGGCGGCAGGCACGTCCGCGGCGGTGCCCGTGGACGGGCCCGAAGGAGGGGGCGGTGAGGGTGACGAAGAGCAGGGGGTTGTCGCGGACGTGTGCGGGGACGGTCTTGCCGCCGTTGATGCCGGCGTGGATCAGGGCGTAGGTGTCTCTGGCGTAGACGCGGGAGCAGGCGGGGCAGGCCGACGCGCGGCGGTTGCCGCAGGGGCGGTGCAGGACGCCGAAGGGCAGGTCGCGGGTGTCGAAGGTGGAGAGGACCTGCCCGGTGGTGGTCTCGACCGTGGTCGTGGAGCCGGCCAAGCGGATGGGGTGGGCGCAATTGCCGGTGCCGGCCAGGGCATCGAAGAAGGCGTCCATGGTGCCGTCGGCGATGCGTGAGGAGAGCAGCTCGGGGGTGCCGGCGCGGGTGAGGGCTGGCACGTCGAGCGGGGCGTCTTCGCTGAAGCCGGGGAAGCGGTCCGGGCCGGCAGGGACGGGCCTGGTGTCGGTGTGCACGGTCCCTCCCAACCAGAAGGGTGTGCCGCGTGAACGGTGCTGCTGGCCTTGGGTTCACGCGGCACACCCGGACTGTGGGAAGTGCGGCAAGGGAAGAAGTCGAATCTTCCGGCGCCGCAAGGCCGCTCAACGCCGGACGCAGCCACCACGATGGGGTGGGTGCGGGCGCGGATCTGTCGAGTGTGTGTAGCGGCCATCTGTCATGCGAGCGCACTGGGCCCGAGGCTGGGGAGCCGACCCCCAAGGGAAATATCCCGTTCGTATGTGAATGTCGATCCGCGCTATCAACGTTGCCGCCCGCAAATGGCTGACGCATCTTTCGCGGCAATCCTTGACCAAACCCTGACTCTTCGGTGATGATCTGGCCATCCACGTGACCCGCGCAGCCGTCTGCCCTGAGTTCGCCACGTGCCGAACGCTTGTGTTGAGGAGGGGAACGTGCCGTCAGTCAATGATCGCGCCCTAGCTGCGGGGGACCCGAGTGCCAGCATGGATGCGCTGGTCGACGCAGCCCATGACCGATCTCCGAAGGTGCGGACCGCGGCGGCGGAGAACCCTTCAACGCCGCCGGACGTCCTAGCGCGGCTCGTCGAAGATGACCGATGGCAAGTCCGGTTTGCGGTGGCGGAGAACCCGAGCCTAGAAGCGTGCCGAATTGCCTTGTCGTGCACGGACCCCGATGTTCGAGGTCTCGCGGCACAACGTGACGACGTGAGCTCGGCACAGGTTGAGCAGATCCTGGAGGACCCCGCCCACTCGGTCAGAGAGCGGCTAGCGGAGGCGGCTACCGATGAAGGAGTTCTCCGGCGTCTGGCGAATGACCCCCATCCCCTGGTCAGGGCCAGCGTCGCGCTGAACGATGCGGTGCCCGTTGACGTCCTTCAGGCCCTCGCGCAGGACGGGCGTGCCCGCGTCAGGTCCGCCGCTGCTGCCTCCCGTCGCCTGCCGTACGAGGCACTGACGCCGATGGCGAATGACCGCTCTGTTGAGGTTCAGTGGCGTGTCTTGGTCAGCAACCCTGAGCGGCTCGACCTCGCGGCCGAGATCGCCGAACACCCGGACACCATGAACGCCGACCAGGCGCGAACCCAGCTTCAACACCCTGAAGACTTCGTCTGGCCCCAAGTTGACCATCGAGGGATCGATCGGGGCTCGCGCGACCACTAGGAGATTGCCCGTGGCTATCGCAAGGTGAGTGACTTCAACGCACTGATCCTGATGTGAGCGTGGTTGGCGAACTGGAGAGGCGCTGTAGGCGACGCACGCTGGGGACGAGCAGGGTTGCTAGGGCGGTGGTGGCGTAGACGATGGCGGAGATGACGAGCACTGTCGCCACGTCGGCCCGGGTGCCGAGCCAGCCGTAGAGCAGGGTGCCGGCCGGGATGGCGATGAATGACCCGAGCATGTCGAAGCTCGCGACGCGTGACAGGGCATCCGGGGGGACCTGTTCCATCAGAGCGGTCCGCCAACCGGTCCCGAAGATCTCTATGCCTGCTCCCCCGAGCACTGCTGCGGTCGCGAGGAACCACGCCTCGGGCCTGAAGCCGAGCAGGCCAAGCGGGATCGCCATGACAGATACGCCCACCATGCCCTGCCGGAGTGGCCGGTTCAGAGGTAGCCGCATCAGGAGCAGCGTCATCCCAATGGCACCGACGGCTTGGGCGCTGACGGCCAGTCCCCAGCCGCGTGCCCCCAGGTGTGGGCTGGCGTTGGCGATCACTGGCCCGAGAACACCCCACGCGCCGGCTTGGATCGCGTTGATGACACCGAAGGCCGCGATGACCGCCCACAACCAGGTCCGGCTGCGCACGTGGGTCCAGCCCTCACGCAACTGTCCGAAGAACGAGACCGACTCACTCGAGCCCGTCGCGACCGTGCGAGGCGGCAGGTGGACGCGGGCCAACGCGAGGGTCGCGAGCAGAAAGGTGGCGGCGTCGGCGATGATCGCCCAGCCTGGCCCTGCCGTTGCGACCAGCAAGCCGCGATCGCCGGCCCAAAGGACCATCGAGCCGCGGCGTCCGAAGGCCATGATCGCGTTGGCCTGTTGCAGGTGCTCTCGGGTAACGAGCTGGGGGACGACCCCCTCAGTGGCGGCATGCCGAATGCCGATGCGGCGCCACCAATGGCCACGAGGACCACGAGCGCCGTGATGGTGGCCCGGTCGGTGATCACCAGTGCCCCGACGGTGCCCTGGGCCAGGCAACTCACCACGTTGGAACCTTGAAGGACCAGGGTGCGCGGGTACCTGTCAGCGGCGAGACCACCGACGAGCACGAATGCCACCTGCGCACCGATGTAGGCCGCGAGCACCTGACTCAGCGCTTGGGCGGAGCCGGCGACATGCAACACGGCGAATGCCAACGCGACCGGTGCCATGCTGGTGCCCAAAAGGTCCACTGCGTCTGACGTGCAGAACCAGCGGAAGTGGCGATCTCGTAGGACGGCTAGGGGATGGCCTGCCCGACTCACGCGTCCTCCAGGCCGTCGCGCATCTCGAACAGCGTCGAGGTGAACGAGGTCCGCAGCGCGCCTGGGGAGTGTGCCGGCAGTGCGCTGGTGTGGGCCAGCAGCGATGCTTGGTGCACCAGTTCCACGACCTGTTCCCACACCTGCGGCTCGAGCCACAGCTCGGCGTCCGTGCCGGTCACATTGCCACCCGGCTGCCGCAGGGCAAATCGACGCCGCAGCTCGGTGGCGTACGCCTCCACCACAAGTGCCTGCTCGTCCGTAGGTGGTGAGCTCGAGCTCCCGCCCGCCCCCGTCGGCTCGTCCAGGCCCGGCAGGTAGCGGTACTTCTTCGCTCGGCCTCCCCGCACCTTTTCCACGCCCGTCTCGACGACCTGACCCGCCCTCGCCAAGACGCGCACGTGGTAGCTCGCGTTCGCCTGCGTGAGGTCCAGAGCGCGGGCGATGTCCGCAGCACTCATGTCCTCACCCGTCAGGAGCGACAGAATCTGCAGCCGAACCGGGTGGGCCACCGCACGAAGACGCTGAACCCCTTCATCCTCCAAAGACATGTTGGGCAGTTTGCCGACATCCCGTTCCGCCGTCAAACAGATCTTTGGTGGTCCGATAGTCACTGCTGGCAACATTGGCAGCGGACCTGGCAGTCAGAACGCATATCGTGAGGACTTTCTCTACTGACTCAAGGCGGGCCTTCTGGCCGCACTCGGCCGGCCGACTTCGGCCGTCTCCGGTGCCGCCCG
>NZ_JBNFOF010000151.1:0-7880 GCF_057364645.1 Janibacter sp. CFPM2_SD2 | reverse complement strand
GCTGCCCGTGGCCGGCTTCGGCCTGCTCTGGGGCGTGCGCTCGCTCGACCGACGACTGCCCGAGGGGCCGCAGCGGCGCGAGCTCGCCGTGCGCCTCGGCGCCCAGGGCCTGGGCTGGGCCGTCCGGCAGGAGACCGCGCTGCTGCTGCGCCACTGGTGGCCGCTCGCCGCCGTCGCCGCGACCCGCAGCAGCACCGTGCGTCGAGCCCTCGTCACCTCGCTGCTCGTCGACGTCGTCGTCGCCCGGACCGACCACCCCGAGGCGACCTACGACCCGATCAGCCGCCGCCTCGACGACCTCGCCTACGGCGCCGGCCTCTGGGTCGGCGCCGCGCGAGCCCGGTCCCTCGGAGCCCTCCTGCCCCGCCGTCCCGGCGGCTGACGGCGGCCCTCCCTTCGCCCCACGAGCCGAGCCGGCACCGCGGGGCGATGACCCACGTCCGGGCGCTCTGCAGGGCCCTGCCCGATCGGCAGGTGGGCACCTGCCACGGGGGTGGGGATCTGGACTCTGGACTGTCCGGCCGGTGCACCGCCGCCCTAGGTTCCGAGAGCAACCCACCCCCGGTCAAAGGAGACCCGCCATGCAGGTTGATGATCTGCTCAAGCCATTCCCGATCAAGGAGTTCCACCCCTTCCCGCGCGCCATGATGGGTCCGGCGCCTGGGAGATGATCGGTCCGGAGGCCCTCAAGCTCGGCTTCCGCAAGACGCTCGTCATGACGACCGGCCTGCGCGGCACGGACATCGTCAAGAACATCGTCGAGTCGATGAGGTACCACGGCCTCGAGGTCGTCGTCTACGACAAGGTCGAGTCCAACCCCAAGGACTACAACGTCATGGACTCCGTGGCGCTGTACCAGGAAAACGCCTGCGACTCCTTCGTCTCCATCGGCGGCGGCTCCGCGCACGACGCCTGCAAGGGCGCGCGCATCTCCGTCGCGCACGACGGTCGCAATGTCAACGAGTTCGAGGGCTTCAACATGTCCGAGAACCCGAAGAACCCGCCGCACATCGCGGTCTCCACCACGGCCGGCACCGGCTCCGAGACTTCGTGGGCCTACGTCATCACCGACACGACGACCGACCCGGACAACCCCCACAAGTACGTCGCCTTCGACGACGCGTCCGTCGCCAGCCTCGCCGTCGACGACCCGGTGCTCTACTACGACTGCCCGATCGACTACACCGCCCAGTGCGGGTTCGACGTCCTCGCGCACGCCTCCGAGCCCTACGTCTCGCGGCTGAACTTCGAGCCCTCGCTCGGCAACGCGATCCGCGCCATCAAGCTCACCTCCGAGAACCTGCGCGAGGCGGTCTGGAACGGTCAGGACCTCAAGGGCCGCGAGGGCATGATGTACGCCCAGTACATCGCCGCCCAGGCCTTCAACTCCGGTGGCCTCGGCATCATCCACTCGATCAGCCACGCGGTGAGCGCCTTCTACGACACGCACCACGGGCTCAACAACGCCATCGCCCTGCCGCGCGTGTGGGCCTTCAACATGCCCGCCTGCTACGGCCGCTTCGCCGACATCGCGGAGGCCATGGGCATCGACACCCACGGCATGACCAAGGTGCAGGCCGCCGACGCCGCGCTCGAGGCGTCGATCCGGCTGCTGCGCGACGTGGGCATCCCCGAGCGCTTCGTCGACGTCACCCAGGACAGCTACTCCAAGAACCGCCTGGGCACCGGGCCGACGGAGTACTACAAGAACTCCCCGGAGATCAAGGGTGACGCCGCGGACGTCGACCGCATCACCAACCACGTCCTCGGCGACGCCTGCACCCCGGGCAACGCCAAGGAGTGCACCTTCGAGACCGTGCGCCCCGTCGTCGAGCACTGCATGACCGGTGACCTCGACGACCTCATCAGCTGACGCACCTCACCAAGCCGCGGCGGTCCCCCTTCGTCCCCACCGGGTAGGAGGACGAAGGGGGACCGCCGCACCCCCGGACGAACCACCGACAGGAGCGCCATGTCCACCACCACGACGGACGCCGTGCCCGCCCTCGCGAGCGTCGAGGACACCATCGAGAAGTTCCGCGAGCACGGGTACCTCGCCGACCGCAAGCTCGCGACCACCGTCTTCCTCCAGACCCGCCTGGAGAAGCCAGTCCTCCTCGAGGGGCCGGCCGGCGTGGGCAAGACGCAGCTGGCCCAGAGCCTCGCCGAGGTGACCGGACGCCGCCTCATCCGCCTGCAGTGCTACGAGGGCCAGGACGAGTCGAAGGCCCTCTACGAGTGGGACTACGGCAAGCAGCTGCTCTACACGCAGATCCTGCGGGAGAAGATCGGGCAGATCGTCTCCGACGCCGCCGACCTCACCGAGGCCGTCGACCGGATCTCGGCGCACGACAGCATCTTCTTCTCCGAGCGCTTCCTCGCCGCCCGCCCGCTCCTCGAGGCGATCACGAGCGAGGAGCCCGTCGTGCTGCTCATCGACGAGGTCGACCGCGCCGACGAGGCCCTCGAGGCGGTCCTGCTCGAGCTGCTCTCCGAGTTCCAGATCTCCATCCCCGAGATCGGGACGATCGAGGCGACGCACCTGCCGCTCGTCGTGCTGACCTCCAACAACACCCGCGACCTGTCGGCCGCGCTCAAGCGCCGCTGCCTGCACCTCTTCCTCGACTACCCGAGCCCCGAGCGCGAGCTGGACATCCTGCGCTCCAAGGAGACCGGGCTGCAGGACGCGCTCGCCGCGCGCGTCGTCGAGATCGTCCGCGGCCTGCGCGAGCTCGAGCTGCGCAAGGCGCCGAGCATCTCCGAGACCATCGACTGGGCGCGCACGCTCGCCGTCCTCGGGGTCGACGAGCTCGACGCGACCCTGCTGTCGGACACGCTGAGCGTCGTCGTCAAGTACGACCGCGATTTGCGCCGTGCCGGCGAGGCGCTGCCCAAGCTCGTCCACCCAATGCGTCGTCCCGAGGGCACGACCACGGGCACGGGCACGACCACACGCACGACCACCTTCATCCCCACGGCTCCGACCACGGGGACGACGACGTCGACGGGCGCGAGGCCCGCAAGGCGAAGGACGCCCCCGGCCGCCACGACACCGACTACTACGGAGCACCCGGGGGTCTCGGGACCTCCCGCAAGGTGACACCGGGTCAGGGCGACCGCTCCTTCGCCGGTCGGGGCGCGCGCAAGCGCCCCCTGTGAGGAGGGAGCGACGATGGAGACCACCCTCCACCGCTTCGTGCGGATCCTGCGGCTGCGCGGTGTCCCGGCGAGCGTCGCCGAGGCCATCGACGGGCTGAAAGCCGCCGCGCAGCCGGGCGTCCTGGAGGACCGCGAGGTCCTCCGGGCCGCCCTCGCGGTCAGCCTCATCAAGGACCGCCGGGACATGCCGGTCTTCGACGAGACCTTCGACCGCTTCTTCTCGCTGCGGCCGGTGCTCACCCAGGACCCCGAGCACGGGCACAGCCACGACGACCTCTCCGACGACGGCGAGCTCACCGAGTTCTCCCTGTCGGAGGAGCCGGGCGACATGCCTCAGGACGGTCACTCGCACGGCAAGCCGGTCGACCTGCACGACTTCTTCCGGCCCGAGGACATGGCGCAGCAGTACAACCTGCACCAGGAGGCCAACCGCCTCGACATGGCCAACCTCACCGACGAGATCGTCCTGTCCGACGGGACCCAGGCCGGTCCCGACGAGGCCGCGCGCGTGCAGATCTCCACCTCGCGGCTGCACAACCCCGGGGCACCGGGCGACCTCGCCCGCCGACCGGGCATGCAGGTCGACGCCGAGCTGAGCGTCGCGCAGGAGATGGCCCTGCTCGCGTGGCTCGACGAGTCCTCCGACCTGCCCGAGGGCGACGAGGACGAGGGACCGGAGATGGCGGCGCTGCGCGAGGCGCTGCAGCCCTTCCTCGACGCGCTGCCCGAGCGGCTCAAGGGGTTCCTCGAGGAGCTCATGGCCCGCGAGGCCGAGCTGGAGATGCGCGAGATCGAGGCGGCCCAGGCCGAGACCGTCGACGAGGCCGACCGGGCCGCGCTCGAGGACTCGATCCGCCGGCTGCTGCGCTCGCTGCACGGCGCGCCCCGCCCCCGGCGGCACACCGCGGCCCGCGGGACGATCGACGGCCGGCTGACGATGCGCCGCAACATGCGCTACGACGGCGTGCCCTTCCGCCCCGTCACGGTGAGCAAGGTCGAGGACCGGCCGCGGCTGCTCGTGCTGTGCGACGTCTCGCTGTCGGTGCGGCAGACCTCGCGCTTCATGCTCCACCTCGTCCACTCGCTGCAGTCCGTCGCGGCCAAGGTGCGCTCCTTCGCCTTCGTCCAGGACTGCGTCGAGATCACCGACCTCTTCGCCGACCACCCCGTCGAGGAGGCGCTGTCGCTCGTCATGTCCGGCCTGCCCGCGGGTGGGGTGCTCGACGTCGACGCCGACTCCGACTTCGGGTCCGCCTTCGAGGTCTTCCTCGAGCAGTACGGCGGCGCGCTCAACCGGCGCACGACGGTCATCGTCCTCGGCGACGGGCGCAACAACGGCAACGACCCGCGGATCGAGGTCTTCGAGGAGATCGCCCGGCGGGTGCGCTCGGTCATCTGGCTCACGCCCGAGCCGCGCTACTCGTGGGGCCTCGGCAGCTGCGACCTGCCCCTCTACGCCGAGTCGTGCGACCGCGTGCAGGTGGTGCGCAGCCTCGGCGGGCTCGAGCGCGTGTCCGCCGCGACCGTGGGGGCGGGGACGTGATCCCCGTCGTCGCGAGCGCCGAGCCGCGGCCCATCGACCCGCTCGCCCCCGGGCGGCCCGCCTACGTCGACGACCTCGTCGTCGTGCGCACCGACGGCGAGCTGCCGCGGCGCACCCTGCGGACCGTGCGGACCGAGCACTTCGACATCAGCCACGAAGGGGGCCGGGTCGCCATCGCGCACCGCGTCCCCCTCGAGGAGGTGCACGCCGGTCTCGCGGAGCTGCTCTCCCGGGAGATCTTCGGCCCCGGGTGGCTGCGCGGCGCCGACGCCTTCGAGCGGATCATGACGGGCATCGTCCTGACGTCTGCCGACGACCCGCTGAGCGCGTGGGAGCACTTCTACCGCACGAGCCTGCGCACGATCGAGGCCGCGACCGACCTCGCCGACTCGCCCTCCGCGGGGATGCACGGCGCGGTCGCCGGATACGCCCCCGTCTACGCGCGCGCCGAGGAGGTGCTCGTCGGCGACTCGGTCGTCGAGCTGGGCTCGTGCTTCGGCTTCTTCTCCCTGCGCCAGGCCGGGACCCGCGAGGTGACGGCCATCGACGTCTCCGCAGGGTCGATCCGCCTGCTCGAGCAGGTCTCGGCGCAACTCGGCACGCCGGTGGAGGCGCTCACCGCGGACGCCGCCCACGTGCCGCTGCCCGACGGGTGCGCCGACACCGTCGTCGCGCTCCACCTGCTCGAGCACCTCGAGCCGCAGCATGGCTGGCGGGTCGTCACCGAGGCGGTCCGCCTCGCCCGCCGCCGCGTCGTCATCGCCGTTCCCTACGAGGACGAGCCCGAGGAGCTGTGGGGTCACGTGCGCACCCTCACCCGCGAGGACCTGGCCGCCTACGGCCTGCGCACCGGCCTCCCCTTCGCCGTCGAGGAGCACCACGGGGGCTGGCTCGTGCTCGACCTCGCCTGAGCGAAGGGGGTCAGAGCAGGCCGGCCTTGGAGGCCGCGTACACGGCCTCGGCCCGGCGCGAGACGCCGAGCTTGCGCATGATGTTGCCGACGTGGAACTTCGCGGTCGTCTCGGAGATGAAGAGCTCGGCGCCGATCTTGCTGTTGGACAGGCCCGACGCGAGCAGCCGCAGGACCTCGAGCTCGCGGCTCGTCAGCTCCTTGGGCTGCTCCTCCTCCGCCCCGTGCAGCCCGCGGACCATCGCGGCCGCCGACCGGGCATCGAAGGCGCTGCCCCCGCGGCTCACGTCACGGATCGCCCGGACGAGGCCCGAGGTGTCGACGTCCTTGACGACGTAGCCACGCGCGCCGGCCCGGATCGCCCGCAGCACGAGCCGCTCGTCGAGGAAGGTCGTCAGCACGAGCACCGCGATGTCGGGGTGGAGCGTCGTGAGCTCCTCGCACAGGGCGATGCCCTCGCTGTCGGAGGAGGTCGAGAGCTTGAGGTCGAGGCAGACCATCTGCGGGGAGAGCTCGGCCACGAGCTCCTTGGCCCGGGCCGCGTCCTCGGCCTCGCCGACGACCCGGATGCCCTCCTCGCGCTGGAGCACCGAGCGCAGGCCCTGGCGCACGATGGCGTGGTCGTCGACGAGGAGCAGCCGGATCTCGTCCTCGTCGGTGGTGCTCGTCGCTGTCGTCATGCTCGTCCCCTCTCACCGGTCCGGTCACCCTGCGCGAGCTGCTCGATGAGGCTGTGCCGCTCGCCGTCCGACGGGACGGGCACCCGGATCTCGACCCGCACTCCCCCGATGCGGGCGCGGCGGAACCGCACCCGCCCGCCGAGGTCGGCCACCCGCGCCTCGATGTTGGCCAGGCCGCGGTGGCTGCCGTCGGTGCTGCGACGCTCGACGCGCAGCAGCCGCCCGAGCACGACCGGGTCGCCGCAGCCGTCGTCGGCCACCGACGCGACGACCTCGTCGGGCCGGTAGTGCAGGCGCACAACTGCCCGGGTCGCCTGCGCGTGGAGCGCGACGTTGAACATCGCCTCGCCGACCGCCCGGGCGATGTCGTGCTCGGCGTCGACGCCAGCGGCACGGCCTCGCCCGCGACGCGGACCTTGACCTGCAGGTGGCTGCGGTGGTGCTCGGCGACCTCGCGGACGAGGTCGGGCAGCGAGGCGAGGGTCTCGCCCTGGGAGCGGCTCAGCGCGTAGATCGCCCGGCGCAGCTGGCTCACGGCCTGCTGGGTGAGGCCCTTGGCGGTGACGAGCTGCTCGTGCATCGGGTCGGCGGCCCCCGACCGTGCCTCGACCTCGCCCCGCGCGATCTCGACCGCCATGCCGGCCGAGAGGACGTACTGCGTCACCGAGTCGTGCAGCTCGCGGGCGATCCGGCCGCGCTCGGTGTCGATGAGCTCGCGCTGCCGGGCCAACTCGAGCCTCTTTTCGAGGCGGTGCAGCTCGTGGGTGCGCTGGTCGAGGTCGCGGGCCTGCGCCTGCACCTCGTCGTAGAGGCTCTGCGCCCGGCGGTGCTGGCGCTGGCCCTCGAGATACTGCTCCGACGTGTGCAGCGAGACGGCGGCCTGGTTGGCGAGGATCCGCAGCACCGCGAGGTCGCCGGGCTCGGGGTCCGCGGCCAGGCCGTGCAGCCCGGCGAGCGCGCCGACGGGGATCCCGGCGAGCACGACCGGCACCCGCACCCACGGCCCCTCGTCGGCCGTGCGCACCGCGAGACCCGCACGGATCGCGCCCAGCTCGCGGCGCACCATCGGCGGCAGCTGCTCCTCGTCGTCGACGGGGGTGGTCTCCCCCTTCGCCAGGGCGAGGACGCGGGGCCGGGCCCCGATGAGCCGGCCGTCGGCGATCGCGAGGATCATCCACTGCGCCTCGAGGTGGGACGCCGCCGCGCGCACGACCTCTTCGAGGAGTCCTCGCGGACCCTCGTGGGTGCGCACGAGCGCCCGGGAGATCGAGTCCATCGCCCGCACGGCCCGCTGGGTGCGCTCGTCGGAGCGGACGTAGGCGCGGTAGTAGGACCCCTTGCCCGAGCGGACACCGGTGAGCGCCTCGAGGTCGGGGGCCGACCGCGGGGTGCTCACAGCGCGCCCCGGAA
Organism: Janibacter sp. CFPM2_SD2; assembly: GCF_057364645.1. Classification (NCBI taxonomy): domain Bacteria; kingdom Bacillati; phylum Actinomycetota; class Actinomycetes; order Micrococcales; family Intrasporangiaceae; genus Janibacter; species Janibacter sp. CFPM2_SD2. The sequence continues at coordinate 178 of NZ_JBNFOF010000151.1, read as the reverse complement.
GAGCGCCCGGATGTCGTCCTGGTCGGCCGCCCGCGGGTTGGTCGTCAGGCAGGCGTCCTCCAGGGTGGTCGCCGAGAGGGAGTCGAGGTCCTCCTCCCGCACGCCGAGGTCGCGCAGGCCCCGCGGGACGCCGACGTCGTCGGCCAGCCGGCGCACGTGGTCGGCGAGCAGCTCGGCG
>NZ_JBNFOF010000150.1:0-7999 GCF_057364645.1 Janibacter sp. CFPM2_SD2 | reverse complement strand
CGTGGGGGTCACCTCGCGGGCTGACCTGCGCAGGCGGGCCGGTCCTCCGGCACGTCCCCAACATGACGAAGGGGGGCGCCCCGGCTGGTGAGCCGGTGGGCGCCCCCCGTCGGGGACCCGCCGCGGGGTGACCGCGTCGGAAGTCAGGTGGAGGATCAGCGAGCGGCTCTCATGCGCCCGCTTCCTCGGCGCTGCGCTCCTCGCTCGCTAGCGCTCGCTGCGATGCTCGCGCTGTCGTCAGCGAGCGGCCGAGCCCTCGGTGTAGTCGTCGTCGCCGGACTGCCACGCGAAGTGCGAGCGCAGCGCCTTGCCGGTGGCCTCGATCGGGTGACCGGCCTCCTGCTCGCGCAGCTGCTGGAACTCGACGGCGCCCTTGTCCTGGTCCTCGATGAAGCGCTTGGCGAAGGACCCGTCCTGGATGTCGGCGAGGATGCCCTTCATCGACTCCTTGACCTTGGCGTCGACGACCCGCGGGCCGGAGACGTAGTCGCCGTACTCGGCGGTGTCGGAGATCGACCAGCGCTGCTTGGCGATGCCGCCCTCCCACATGAGGTCGACGATGAGCTTGAGCTCGTGGAGGACCTCGAAGTAGGCGATCTCCGGCTGGTAGCCGGCCTCGGTCAGCGTCTCGAAGCCCGCCTGGACGAGGTGCGACATGCCACCGCAGAGGACGGCCTGCTCACCGAAGAGGTCGGTCTCGGTCTCCTCGGTGAACGTCGTCTTGATGACGCCGGCGCGGGTGCCGCCGATGCCCTTGGCGTAGGAGGCGGCGATGTCCCAGGCCGTGCCGGAGGCGTCCTGCTCGACGGCGATGATGTCCGGGATGCCGCGGCCGTCGACGTACTCACGGCGGACGGTGTGGCCGGGGGCCTTGGGCGCGACGAGGATGACGTCGACTCCCTCGGGCGCCTGGATGTAGCCGAAGCGCACGTTGAAGCCGTGGCCGAAGACGAGGACGTCGCCCTCCTTGAGCTCCGGCGCGATGTCGTCGGCGTAGAGGTGACGCTGCACCTGGTCGGGCGCGAGGATGACGATGACGTCGGCCTCGGCGGCGGCCTCGCGCGGGGTGAGGACCTTCAGCCCCTCGGCCTCGGCCTTGGCGCGGCTCTTGCTGCCCTCCTTGAGGCCGACGCGCACGTCGACGCCGCTGTCGCGCAGGTTGAGCGCGTGGGCGTGGCCCTGCGAGCCGTAGCCGATGACGGCAACCTTGCGGCCCTGGATGATGGACAGGTCGGCGTCGTCGTCGTAGATCAGTTCGGCGGCCATGGGGCACTTCTCCTTGTGTCGTGGTGGTGCAGTCGTGGGGTGGTCGTCATCGTCTCCCGCCACGTGGGACGAGGGACGAAGGGGGTCAGTGTCGGGAGCGGTCGGTGATGGAGCGGGGGCCGCGGCCGATGGCCACGACACCCGACTGGACGAGCTCCTTGATGCCGTAGGGCTCGAGGATCTCGAGCATCGCGGCGATCTTGTCGGAGTTGCCGTAGACCTGCAGGGTCATCGCGTCGGTCGTCGTGTCCACGATCTTCGCCTTGAACATCTGCGCGGTCTCGAGGATCCCGCTGCGGTTGCTCGCCTCGGCGCGCACCTTGACCAGGACGATCTGGCTCGTCACGGAGGCGAGCGGGTCGAGCTCGACGACCTTGAGCACCTCGACGAGCTTGTTGAGCTGCTTGGTCACCTGCTCGAGCGGGAGCTGGTCGACGTCGACGACGACGGTCATCCGGGAGACCTCGGGGTGCTCGGTCGGACCGACGGCGAGCGAGTCGATGTTGAACCCGCGGCGGGAGAAGAGGGCCGAGATCCGGGCGAGGACGCCGGGCTTGTTCTCGACGAGGACGGAGAGGGTGTGCTTCGTGCTCACGGGTCGCTACCTCACTTGCCGTCGTGGTCGGCGTCGGTGGACTGCTCGATGGCCTCGGACTCCTCGCGGTCCCACACGGGCGCGGCGTCACGGGCGATCTGGATGGCGTCGTTGCTCACGCCGGCCGGAACCATCGGCCAGACCATGGCGTCGCGCTCGACGACGAAGTCGATGACGACCGGGCGGTCGTTGATCGCCATCGCCTGCTCGATCGTCGCGTCGAGGTCCTCGGGGCGCTCGCAGCGCAGGCCGACGCAGCCGTAGGCCTCGGCGAGCTTGACGAAGTCGGGGATCCGGCTGCCGACCGAGGTGTGCAGGTCGGTGTTGGAGTAGCGCTCGTTGTAGAAGAGCGACTGCCACTGGCGCACCATGCCCAGGCTCGAGTTGTTGATGATCGCGACCTTGATCGGGATGTCGTTGATGACGCAGGTGGCGAGCTCCTGGTTGGTCATCTGGAAGCAGCCGTCGCCGTCGATGGCCCACACGACCCGGTCGGGCTCGCCGACCTTGGCACCCATGGCCGCGGGCACCGAGTAGCCCATGGTCCCGGCACCACCGGAGTTGAGCCACGACTTCGGGCGCTGGTAACCGATGAACTGCGCGGCCCACATCTGGTGCTGACCCACGCCCGCGGCGTAGACGGCCTCGGGGCCGGCGATCTCGCCGAGCCGCTCGATGACCTGCTGCGGCATGAGGGCGCCCTCGCCGTGCGAGGTGTAGCCGACGGGGTAGTCCTGCGACCACCGCGTCGTCGTCGCCGACCACTCGCGGTAGAGGCCAGGACCGATGCCGGCGGCCTCCCCTTCGCCCGCCTCGACCGCGGCGATGAGCTCGCTGATGATCGCCTTGGCGTCGCCGACGATCGGCACGTCCGCGACGCGGTTCTTCGAGATCTCGGCCGGGTCGATGTCGGCGTGGATGACCTTGGCCCCCGGCGCGAAGGACGACAGCTGCCCGGTGACCCGGTCGTCGAAGCGCGCGCCGACGGCGATGATCAGGTCGCTGCGCTGCAGCCCGGTCACCGCGGCGACCGAGCCGTGCATGCCGGGCATGCCCAGGTGCAGCGGGTGACCATCGGGGAAGGCCCCACGCGCCATCAGGGTCGTGACGACCGGGATGCCGGTGAGCTCGGCCAGGCGACGCAGCTCGGCATCGGCACCGGCGCGGATGACCCCGCCACCGACGTAGAGGATCGGCTGGCGGGAGCCGGCCATGAGGCGCACGGCCTCACGGATCTGCTTGGCGTGCGGACGCGTCACCGGGTGGTAGCCCGGCAGGGCGATCTGCGGCGGCCACGCAAAGGTGGTGGTGGCCTGCAGCGCGTCCTTCGAGATGTCGACGAGGACGGGGCCGGGTCGGCCGGTGCTCGCGATGTGGAAGGCCTCGGCGATGACCCGCGGGATCTCCGCGGCGTCGGTGACGAGGTAGTTGTGCTTGGTGATCGGCATGGTGATGCCGCGGATGTCCGCCTCCTGGAAGGCGTCGGTGCCGATCGAGCTCGAGGCGACCTGCCCCGTGATCGCGACCATCGGGACCGAGTCCATGTGGGCGTCGGCGATGGCCGTGACGAGGTTGGTGGCGCCCGGGCCGGAGGTCGCCATGCACACGCCGACCTTGCCGGTCGCGGAGGCATAGCCCTCGGCCGCGTGGCCGGCGCCCTGCTCGTGGCGCACGAGGATGTGGCGGACCTTGACCGAGTCCATGAGCGGGTCGTAGGCGGGCAGGATCGCCCCGCCGGGGATCCCGAAGACGACCTCGGCACCGACGCTCTCGAGCGCGAGGACGAGGCTCTGCGCTCCGGTCACCTGCTCTGGGGTCGGTCGGGCCTCCGCCCGGCGCGCCAGCGCTGCCGGGGTCGGGGCGCTGCTGGTCGTGTCAGTCACCGTGTGTCCTTCGGTTTGCCGTGCCATCCGTCCTGCTCCTCACATCTTCTCCCGGCATGAAAAAGCCCCTCAGTCCTGGTCCGGACGTGAAGGGCGCGCGCTGCGTCGACGAACGGGTCGTCGCTCAGGCAGCGCGCCGGGGAAGTACGAGGAGGAGGGCCATGCGGACACTCTCTCCCGACGCGGCCACCGTGTCAATGAATGAGACAACCGCGCCCACCATGTGGGACGCGGCTGTTGGGACCACCCAGCCACAGGCGCCTGACGCAACCCATGGGGACACCCCAACTCTGCAAAACCCTAGGGTTTTGCAGAGTTGGCTGCGCGGTCCCCACGCAAACTCGGGTGACGACAGCGGGCCGAAGGGGGGACGCTGGCTCCCATGACCACCGGCACCACCCCCTTCGCACTCCCCCGTGGGATCGACCTGCACCCCCGGCCGCTCCGGCCGGACGACGCGGAGGCGGTCGTCGCCCTCGCCCGTGCGGACGAGGCGGAGTCCCTGCCGGAGCCGATGACCGAGCTCGTCGACGTGCAGCGCTCGTGGCGGGCGCCGGACGCCGACCTCGGGCGACGCAGCCTCGGCCTCGTCGAGGGTGACGACCTCGTGGCCTATGTCGTCGTCGGCAGGCACGGTCGGCTCGACGCCGTCGTCCCGGCCCGCCTGCGCGGTCGAGGAATCGGCACCGCGCTGCACCGCTGGGCGCGGACGACCGCCGCTGCCCTCGGCGAGCGCGAGGTCGCCCAGACGGTGCCGGTCGGCAGCGCGGCCGAGGCCTTCCTCGTCGCTGCCGGGGCGCACCCGGACTTCGACGCGTGGGTGCTCGAGCTGCCCGCCGAGCGTCGGCTGGAGCCCCAACCGCTCCCCCACGGCCACGACCTCGGCGAGGGGCGGCCCGACGAGATGACCACGGTCCACCGGGTCATCGAGGACGCCTTCGGCGAGTGGCCGGGACGGCAGCCGACGACCTACGAGCAGTGGGCCGCCGACTTCCTCTACGGCGACGAGGCGGCGCCGTGGCGCTGCCGGGTCGTCCGTGACCCCGACGGTGTCGTCGTCGGCGTCGCGATGGTCATCGGCAGCAGCGACGGCATGCTCTGGGTCGACGAGCTCGCCGTGCGCGCCGACCGTCGGGGCCTGGGCCTGGCCCGCGCCCTGCTCGCCGACTCCTTCGCCGAGGGGCGCCGGCGCGGCTTGCCCCGGTCCGGCCTGTCGACCGACTCGCGCACCGGCGCGCTCGGGCTCTACGAGCACGTCGGCATGGAGGTGACCGCGACCTTCCGCCGCCTCGCCCTGCCGGTCTGAGCGACGGCCTTCTGTCACACGGGCGGGGCGGGCGGTGTCTCCATGACGAGCGGCCCGACCGGGGCCCGCACCGACGAAGGGAAACCACCGTGCCCAGCTCCTTCCGCATCCCCCGCAACGACATGTCCTCCCCCTTCGGCCGTGTGGTCGTGGCCATCTGCCGACGTCTCTACGGCGAGGTGCCCGACAACGCCTACGTCCTGGCGCACGACCGCAAGGTGGCGTGGAGCGTCTTCGGCTTCGAGCGCAAGGTCGCCCGGTGGGACGCGCTCGACCCCCACCTCAAGGCCTTCGCCGTCATGGCGACCGCGGCGACGATCGGCTGCTCGTGGTGCCTCGACTTCGGCTACTACACGGCCCACGAGGACGGTCTCGACCTCGACAAGGTGCGCGAGGTGCCGCGCTGGCGCGAGTCGACGGTCTTCACCCCGCTCGAGCGCGAGGTCATGAGCTATGCCGAGGCGATGACCGCGACCCCGCCGCAGGTCACCGACGAGATGTCGGACAACCTGCGCGAGCAGCTCGGCACCGCGGCCCTCGTCGAGCTGACGATGATGGTGGCGGTCGAGAACGAGCGCTCCCGATTCAACGCCGCCGCCGGACTGGCCAGCCAGGGCTACTCCGACGTCTGCGAGCTGCCGCTCGCCCCGACTTCCGGCGACGTGGGACGGTGAGCGGGTGAGCACCGACCGCGCCACCGACGCCTGGGTCACCCACCGCAACCTGCTCTTCACCGTCGCCTACGAGATGCTCGGCTCCGCCGCCGACGCCGAGGACGTGCTGCAGGAGGTGTGGCTGCGCTGGTCGCGGGTGACCGACGAGGTCCACGACCCCCGGGCCTATCTCGTGCGGATCACCACCCGCCTCGCGCTCAACCACCTGCGCTCGGCCAGCCGGCGGCGCGAGGACTACGTCGGGCCGTGGCTGCCCGAGCCGCTGCTCACCACCCGCGACGTCGCCGAGGACGTCGAGCTCGCCGAGAGCGTGTCGACGGCGATGCTCCTCGTCCTCGAGACCCTCGCCCCGACCGAACGGGCGGTCTTCGTCCTGCGCGAGGTCTTCGACCTGCCCTACGACGAGATCGCGACGGCGGTCGGCAAGAGCACCGATGCCGTGCGCCAGACCGCCCACCGCGCCCGGCAGCACGTCGCCGCGTGTCGCCCACGACAGGAGGTGACCGCCGACGAGCAGGCGGCGGTCGTCGAGCGCTTCCTCGCCGCCGTGGCCGGCGACGACCTGCAGTCGCTCGTCGACGTGCTCGCTCCCGACGTCGTCCTGCTCACCGACGGTGGTGGGGTCAAGCAGGCCGCGCTGCGACCGATCCTCGGGGTCGACAAGGTGCTGCGCTTCCTCCGCGGTGTCTACGTCTCCGCGACGCGGGCCCAGGCGGTGGAGGTCAACGGCTCCCCCTCCCTTCGTCTCGAGATCGACGGGGAGCTCGAGGCCGTGGCGACCTTCGCCCTCACCGAAGGGCGGGTGAGCGCCGTCTACATCGTGCGCAACCCGCACAAGCTCGGCGGTCTGGCCGCTGCGACGACGCTCGCCCGCTGACGGGACGGCGCAGGGCCGCCCAGGCGTGGTGCCGGGGCGGCCCTGCGTGCGGAGCGCGGCCGATCAGTAGTAGCGCGTGGTGCACAGCCAGGCGCGGGTCTTGACCGTGCCGCTCGTCGAGTAGCCCTTGGCGCGCTTCTGCGCGAGGCGGATCGTGGGCCACTTCGACGAGCCGTAGGCGCTGGCGTAGCGCACCGGGCGGCCCTTGCTGTCGTACTTGACGGCGACGGCGGCGCAGCCGTTGCGCACCCACACGACGTTCTTGCAGTAGGACGAGTAGCTGTAGTTCTTGCAGCGGGTGAGCGCGAGCCGCTCGGCACCCGAGCGGGTCGACGAGTCGTTCATGAGCCCGACGGCGAGCGTACGGGAGTTGATGGCGATGGCGCCGTAGTAGCTGCGGGTCGCCGTGGTCTCGGCGGTGGGCGCGGCCTGGGCGGGCGTGGCGAGCGTGGCGGCGGTCATGACGGAGGCGCCGAGCACTGCGGCGCGGGTGATGAGTGACTTCATGTGGTGACTCCCCGAGTGATGTGGCGTCCCCTGTGGCCGCCACGCGCAGTATTGCGCCCGGTCACGACGGCGTCCATGGGGAGCGCTCCCCATGGACGTCGGCCACCACGAAGCGTCGGTCAGGGGGTGCGGAAGTCGTCGAGGGCCGCCGCGCCGAAGGCGAGGTCCTCCCAGTGCCCGGAGAAGCGCAGGACCGCGGCCGCGCCGGGCGGGAACCCGTCGCTGAGCCGGTCGTGCGCCTCCTCGCTGCCCTCGCCGTCGGCGAGCAGGCTGGCCGCCGCTGGCAGACCGGGAGCGTGCCCGATGACGAGCAGCACGCTCGCGTCGTTGGTCGAGCCGCGGATCACCGACAGCACGTCGTCGGCATCGCCGTTGTAGAGCCGGTGCTCGATCTGCACCTCCGCCTCGGGGCATCCCGCGGCCGCGAGCTCCTGCATCGTCTCGCGGGTCCGCAGGGAGGGCGAGCACATGACCTCGTCGCATCCCAGCCCCTGCTCGCGCAGCCACCGGCCGAGGTCCTGGGCCTGGTCCCGACCGAGGTCGGAGAGCGGCCGCTCGCGATCGTCCTGGCCGGCGCGGCCCGGCTCCGGGTCCGCATGCCGCAGCAGGATCAGGGTCCGGTCCTCTGCTGACGTCGTCATGATCCGAGTGTGGCCCGGAGCACACGAGCGCGCCACTCCTTGACAGCGGGGCCTCAGGTGTGGCGCAGCGACCGGTCACGGTCCCCGCGCCAGGTCACGATCGGGTCACGGCGCCCGACGCCACGGACCGCGGCGCCGTGTCAGCGGGTGAGTGCCGGGCCCTCCGCCCGGCGCCACGACGAAGGGGAGAAACATGACTGCGCACCGCCTGCTGTCCACCGCCCTCGCTGCCGTCGCGCTCGCTGCCGCG
>NZ_JBNFOF010000149.1:0-8105 GCF_057364645.1 Janibacter sp. CFPM2_SD2 | reverse complement strand
GGGCGCGCGCGGCGGCGACGTCATCGGGGCGCTCGGCTCCCTCGAGCGCGCGGAGCACTTCCTCGACCAGGCCCTCGACCGCTACCGCAAGGACGCCGCCGCGCGCGACCGGCTCGCGAAGTTCGACCGCCGGCACGAGCACGTGCGCGCCCCGGTCGCGACCGTCGAGCGCGAGATCGACCGGGCCCCGTGGCTGGGTCGACTCCGGCCCGCGCACCCAAATCCGTCGACGGCCGCCCGCCTCGTCGACGAGGCCCGCGCCGCCCGCGACACCGACCTCGACCTCGCCGGCGAGCGGCTCGGCGAGGCCGAGGTCCTCGCCGAGCGGGCCCTGAGCGGCATCCAGCGACCCGACGACTTCAGCGGCTTCGGCGGCATGGGCGGCATGGGCGGTCGCCGCAGCGGCATCGACGTCGGCTCGCTCGTCCTCGGCGGCATTCTCTCCGGGGGCTTCAGCGGCCGCGGCGGCGGCTGGGGCGGGTCCGGCGGTGGCTTCGGCGGGGGCTTCGGAGGCGGAGGCCTCGGCGGTGGCGGCGGATTCGGCGGGGGTGGTCGCTTCTGACCGGCGCTCCCCCCTTCGTCACCCGACCCAGCACGTGATCAGCACACCTCGCACCACGACCGGCGGGACCACCGCCAGGAGGACAGCACCATGACCCAGAAGCAGACCATCCTCGGCCGCGTCAGCCAGCTCGCCAAGGCCAACATCAACGCGCTGCTCGACCGCGCCGAGGACCCGGAGAAGATGCTCGACCAGCTCGTCCGGGACTACACCAACTCCATCGCCGAGGCCGAGGAGGCCGTCGCCCAGACGATCGCGCACGTGCGCATGGCCGAGGGCGACCTCAAGGAGGACCGCGACGCCGCCACCGAGTGGGGCAACAAGGCGGCCGCCGCGGCGAAGAAGGCCGACGAGCTCACGGCGGCGGGCGACACCGCCGGCGCGGAGAAGTTCACCAACCTCGCCCGCGTCGCGCTGCAACGCCAGATCCAGCACGAGGGCGAGGCCAAGGAGGCCGAACCGGTGATCCAGGCGCAGAACGCGCAGGTCGAGCAGCTCAAGTCCGGTCTGGTGAGCATGAAGACCAAGCTCGAGGACCTCAAGGCGCGCCGCTCGGCCCTCGTCGCCCGGGCCCGCTCCGCGGAGGCCCAGGCCCGCGTGCAGGACGCCGTCGGCTCGATCGACGTCATGGACCCGACGAGCGAGCTGGGCCGCTTCGAGGACCGCATCCGCCAGCAGGAGGCCCTCGTCCAGGGCCGCGCGGAGGCGCAGTCGGCCACCCTCGAGGACCAGTTCGCCGAGCTCGAGGACCACAGCCAGGACGCCGAGATCGAGGCGCGGCTCGCCGCGCTGCGCGGGCAGGCCTGACCATGTGGTGGCTGATGGGCGGCCTCGTCGCCGTGGGTGCCGCGCTCGTCGCCGTCATCGCCCGGCGGGGCGGCTCGATGAGCGGGTCCGACCTCGACAGCAGCTACGGCAAGGGTGCCGCCGAGACCCTCCGCAACCGCGACAACCACATGGGCACCGGCTTCTGAGTCCGGCGCCCCCACCTCTCACCCGATCATCGGGTGACCCGAGAAGCCCCCGCTTCGCCGGAGTTCGGTACTCCTGCGCACCGGGGGCTTCTCCTGTCGAGGGGGTGCCGCGCCCTCAGGGACGCGGCGCGTGCACGACCTGCTGCGCGTCGGTCAGTCCCTGCTCGATGAGCAGCTCGACCGCATCGGCGGCGTCGTCGACGAGGAAGGGCAGCTCCTTGCGCTCGGTCGAGGAGAAGTCCTTGAGCACGAAGTCCGCGGCATCCATGCGACCCGGCGGACGCCCGATGCCCACGCGCACCCGCAGGTAGTCCTTGGTGCCGAAGCTGCTGGAGATCGACCGGAGACCGTTGTGCCCCCCTTCGCCCCCGCCGAGCTTGAGCCGCACCTCGCCGAAAGGGATGTCGAGCTCGTCGTGCACGACGACCGTGCGCTCCGGCGGGACGGAGAAGAAGCCGGCGAGCGCCTTGGTCGGGCCGCCGGAGAGGTTCATGTAGGAGCTCGGGACCGCGATGATCGCGCGGTTGCCGGGCACCGGCCCCAGCCGGACCGACTCCGCTGCGGCGCCCGCCTTGTGCTTGCGCAGTCGCGCTCCGGCGCGTTCGGCGAGGTGCTCGATGACCATCGCGCCGACGTTGTGCCGGTTGCCGGCGTACTGCGGGCCGGGGTTGCCGAGACCGACCACGAGCCAGGTGTCATCACTCACGGGGCCCCACCCTATGCAATGACGAAGGGAGCACCCGTCACCTCGTCGTCCACAGCCGCGCCCCGCACGTCCTGCCGACCCGGCCGCCCGGTGTCAGGGTGATCGCGGGCGGTGAGGGGCACCGCCGGAAGGGGATCCACGTGACGCAGCACTCGGAGATCGACTCTGCCGAGACCACCCCAGCCGAGAGCGGCGACCGACGGGCCACCATTCGGCTCGAGCGGCGGGCGCGCACCGTCGACGCCTACGTCGCCGGCGTCGACCGGCGCCTCAGCGCCTGGGCCGGAGGACCACCCCCGAGATCCGCTCGCACGTCTCCCGGGCCGCGCGGCTCGTCGACGAAGCCCGCTCGCGGGCGTCTGCGGACCCCGCACAGGCGACCCGGCGCCTCGACGAGGCGATGGAGCTCGCCAAGGCCGTCCAGGCGGCACTCGACGAGGCCACGCGCACGACGATGCAGCGCTACTACGCCGAGGAGCCCGACCGGTCGAGGTCCCTTGTCGAGCGGATCATCCAAGCCGTGGGCTGGTGGGATCGCCGCCGCTAGCCCACCCTCGGCACGACGATGGGGCGGGACCTCCGTGGTGGAGGTCCCGCCCCTTCGGCGAGATGGCGCAACGCGCCGGTGGGTCACTCCTGCTCGGAGGACTCCTCGCCACCCTCGGTGGACTCGCCCTCGCCCTCGGCGGCCTCGGCAGCCTCGGCGTCGGACTCGTCGTGCTCGATGCCGGCCTCGGCCTCGGCCTCGGCGAGCTCGGCCTCGAGCTCCTCGGCGGAGATCTGCTGGGTGATGTTGACGACGAGCAGCTCGGCGTCGGAGGCGAGCGTCGCCCCGGCCGGCATCTCGACCTGGCCGGCGAGGATCTGGGTGCCGACCTCGAGGCCCTCGACGGAGACGACGAGCGCCTCGGGCAGGTTGGTGACGTCGGCCTCGATCTCGAGGGTCGCGTTGTCGACCGTGACGACGGTCTCGGGGGCGGCGTCGCCCTCGACGTGGACGGGGACCTCGACGGTGACCTTCTCACCGCGCTTGACGATGACGAGGTCGACGTGCTCGATGATCGGCTTGATCGGGTCGCGCTGGACGTCCTTGGCCAGGGCCAGCTGGTCGCCCTCGCCCTCGACGGCGATGGTGAGCAGGGCGTTGGGGTTCTTCAGCGCCTGGAAGGTGTCGTGGAAGGGCAGGGCCAGGTGGACCGGGGCCTCGCCGTGGCCGTAGAGGACCGCGGGGACCTTGTCGGCGCGGCGCAGCTTGCGGGCCGCACCCTTGCCGAACTCGGTGCGCTTGTCGGAGACCAGACGGATCTCATCACTGGACATGTGTTGCTCCTAGGGTCGGGGAATGCCCGCGCTGGGAGCGGGCGTGTCTCGTGGGGCGGTGGCCTCGACGTGGGACGTGGCGCGGACGTGGATGTCGACGCGCGGGCAAGCCCACAGGACGGCACCGCGTCGATCACGGATCGCTGCGACCGTGCAGCGTCCCTCGCCGAGGCAACCCCGAGATACTAGTGGACCCGCTCCGGCTCGGCCAAGTCGGTCCCGTGACCGGCCTCCGGGCCCGACGCGATGGCCGCGTCGACGTCGTCCGCAGGCAGCGGCGCCCCCGGGCGCTCCCCTTCGCCCAGCTTGACCATGACGACGCCGGCGAGGACGGCGACGCCCCCGAGCACCTGCACCGGCGACATCGCCTGGCCGACGATGAGCCACGCGAAGACGATCGCGAAGAGCACCTCGCTCAGCCCGACGAAGGAGGCGATGGTGCCACCGAGCAGGCGGGCGGCGGCGATGCCGGAGGCGTAGGCCACCGCACCCGCGACGATCGCCAGCTCGACGACGGCGACCCACCACGGAGCCGACCAGCCGGCGAGGTCGACCGGGTCGGTCGACGCGGCCATCGGCAGCCAGCCGACGGCGGCCACCGCGAGCAGTCCGACCGCACCGACGGCCAGCCCTCCCCCGGCAAAGCTGATCGGCGGCAGCGCCTCGTCCTCGTCGGCCGCGACGAGGAAGAAGACGACGAGGCCGACCGCGGCGAGCAGGCCCCACAGGACCCCGACGACGTCGAGGCGGGCGCCGGAGGCGACGTCGAGGACGAAGACGAGGCCGAGGACCGCGGCGCCGACGCCGGCAGAGGTCAGCCGGCTCGGCCGGCGCCCGTGGCGGGCCCAGGCCCAGCCGACGATGAGGACGGGAGCGAGGTACTCGAGGAGCAGCGCGACGCCGACCGACAGGTGGTCGACGGCCATGAAGTAGGCGAACTGGCAGCCCGCGACCGCGAAGACGCCGTAGGCCAGGAGGCGAGGGACGTTGCGCCGCAGCAGCTGCCAGTGCCCCCGCATCGCGATGACGGCGGGCACGGCCATGACGAGCGCAGCCCCGGTGATGCGGGCGGTGACGAGCGCGCCGGGGGTCCAGCCGGCCTCGAGCAGCGCTGCGCCAAAGGTCCCCGACGAGCCGAAGGTCGCCGCGGAGAAGAGGGCGACGAGCAGCCCGAGGGCGAAGGGCGACCGCGCTGCGGTCGTGGAGGGGGCTGGCACTGCTACTCCTGGCGTCATGAGTCACGTAACCTGTTGGTGATGACGCTAGACCCGCCGATCGTCAGGAGTCAACATGGTCTTCACCCATGACACGGACGTCGCCCTGCAGACCGCGGCGGCGCTCGTCAACACCGCCGGCGGGCAGGACGACGGCGACGCCCTGTCGACGCCCGAGCAGCTGCGCGACTTCTACGTCGGGTGGGGGTGGACCGGGCGCTTCGACGGGGACGCGGCCGAGCTCGAGCAAGCGCAGGCCCTGCGCACCCGGCTGCGCGCCGTGTGGCAGGCCGCCGACGACCCGGTCGCCACGGTGGCGCTGGTCAACGACCTGCTGCGCACCGGCGACGCCCTCCCCCAGCTCGTCGACCACGACGACTACGGCTGGCACATCCACGCGACCGAGACCGACGCCCCCTTCGCCCGGCGGATGCAGGTGGAGGCCGCGATGGCCTTCGTCGACGTCGTCCGCGCCGGCGAGCTCTCCCGCCTGCGGGTGTGCGCCGCCGACGACTGCGACGCCGTGCTCGTCGACCTCTCGCGCAACCGGAGCAAGCGCTACTGCGACGGCGGCTGCGGCAACCGCCTGGCGGCCGCCGCCTACCGGTCCCGCCGCGCCTGAGCACGACGACGCCCAGCGCCGCGGTGCGTGCGCCGGGCCGGTCGTCGGGCGATCAGGTGAAGAGGCTGGTGACCGACCCGTCCTCGAAGACCTCACGGATCGCGCGGGAGATGAGCGGCGCGATCGACAGCACGGTCAGCTCGTCGAAGCGCTGGTCGTCGCGCAGCGGCAGCGTGTCGGTGACGATGATCTCCTCGGCGGCGCAGGCCTGCATCCGCTCGACGGCCGGGCCGGAGAAGATCGCGTGCGTCGCGGCGATGATGACGCCGGCGGCGCGTCCGCCATGAGCGCGTCGGCGGCCTTGGTGATCGTGCCGGCCGTGTCGATCATGTCGTCGACGAGCACGCACCAGCGGCCCTCGACCTCACCGACGACGCGGTTGGCGACCGACTCGTTGGGCCGCTCGATGTTGCGCGTCTTGTGGATGAAGGCCAGGGGCACGTCGCCGAGCTGGCGCGACCACTGCTCGGCGACCTTGATCCGACCGGCGTCCGGGGAGACGACGGCGAGCTTGCGGTCGCCGTACTTGTCCTTGACATAGTCGGCGAGGATCGGGCGGGCCATGAGGTGGTCGACCGGCCCGTCGAAGAAGCCCTGGATCTGGTCGGTGTGCAGGTCGACGGCGATGAGCCGGTCGGCGCCCGCGGTCTTGAAGAGGTCGGCCATGAGGCGGGCCGAGATCGGCTCGCGACCCTTGTGCTTCTTGTCCTGGCGGGCGTAGCCGTAGAAGGGCTGCACGACGGTGATCCGCTTGGCGCTGGCGCGCTTGAGCGCGTCGACCATGAGCAGCTGCTCCATGATCGCCTCGTTGATCGGCGTGCTGTGGCTCTGCAGGACGAAGGCGTCGCAGCCGCGCACCGACTCCTCGTAGCGCACGTAGATCTCGCCGTTGGCGAACTCGTAGGCGCTCGACGGCACGAGGTCGGTGCCCAGCTCGGCGGCGACCGCATCGGCCAGCTCGGGGTGGGTGCGCCCCGTGAAGACCATGAGGTTCTTCTCGGTCGTCTTGTTGATGCCGGTCACTGGGAGTCCTCGCTGGTGTCGGGGGTGGCGGTGGAGTCGGACGAAGGGGGTGCCGCCGCGGCCTGCGCAGCGGCCTCGGTGGCGGTGCCGGGGCGCTGCTTGGCGACCCAGCCGTCGATGTTGCGCTGGCGGCCGCGGCGACGGCGAGCTGGCCGGGGCCGACCTCGTCGGTCAGGGCGGAGCCGGCCGCGACGTAGGCGCCGTCGGCGACCGTCACGGGGGCGACGAGGACCGAGTCGGAGCCGACGAAGGAGTGCTTGCCGATGATGGTGCGGTGCTTGTTGACCCCGTCGTAGTTGGCGAAGATCGTGCCGGCGCCGATGTTGGCCCCCTCACCGATGACCGCGTCACCGCAGTAGGTGAGGTGCGGGACCTTGGCGCCTTCGCCGATCGTGGCGTTCTTCGTCTCGACGAAGCCGCCGATCTTCCCCTTCGCCCCGAGCTCGGTGCCCGGACGCAGGTAGGAGTAGGGGCCGACGGTGGCGCCCGCGCCGATGACGGCGAGGTTGCCCTCGGCCCGCTTGACCTCCGCGCCGTCCCCGACCTCGCAGTCGGTGAGGGTGACCTCGGGCCCGATCGTCGCCTCGGCGCCGATGCTCGTCGCGCCGAGCAGCTGGGTGCCGGGCAGGACCCGGGTGTCCTGGCCGATGGTCACGTCGACGTCGATCCACGTCGTCGCGGGGTCGACGATCGTCACGCCGGCACGCATGTGCCGCTCGCAGGTGCGCCGGTTGAGCTCGCGACCGAGCTCGGCGAGCTGGACGCGGTCGTTGACACCCTCGGTCTGCCAGAGGTCGGACAGGACGTGGGCGGCGACGCGGCCGCCGGCGGCGCGGGCGAGCTGGAGGACGTCGGTGAGGTACTTCTCGCCCTGGGCGTTGTCGCTCGTGACGTTGGCCAGCTCGCGGCGCAGGACCTGGGCGTCGAAGGCGTAGATGCCGGAGTTGATCTCGCGGATCTCGCGCTCGGCGTCGCTCGCGTCCTTGAACTCCACGATCCGCTCGACACCGCCCTCGGGGTCTCGGACGATGCGGCCGTAGGACTTGGCGTCCTCGAGGACCGAGGTGATGACGGTGACCGCGGCCTGCGCCTCGACGTGGGCGCGGGTCAGCTCGCTGATCGTCTCGGCCGAGAGCAGCGGCACGTCACCCATGGTGACGACGACGGTGCCGGTGAGGTCGGCGGGCAGGACCTCGAGGCCGCACTCGACCGCACGGCCGGTGCCCTTGATCTCGTCCTGGTCGGCGGTGCGGCAGCTGATGCTCGAGCGGGTGGCGTAGTCCTCGATGAACTCGGCGACCCGGTCGCGCTGGTGGCGGATGACGACGACGGTCTCCGTGGCACCCGCGCCCGACGCCGCGCGCATCGCGTGCCCGAGGAGCGGGGCCCCACCGATGGGGTGGAGGACCTTGGGGAGGGTCGACTTCATCCGGGTCCCCTCGCCTGCGGCGAGGATGATGACTGCATCTGGACGGATGTCGTTCACGCGGTGTTCTCCGGGGTGTCGGGGTCGCGGCGGACCGTCTTGGCCGCGTCGCCACTGTAGCGGCCACCGCCCGCGGCCCACGACCTCACCCGTCACCGCCGCCCCACCGCCCGCACGACCTCAAGGAAGTGCGACCTCGGGCTCTGCATTCCCCGGGGGAATCGGCAGCCTCAAACCCCTGCAAAACTCAGGGTTTTG
>NZ_JBNFOF010000148.1:0-8282 GCF_057364645.1 Janibacter sp. CFPM2_SD2 | reverse complement strand
GCCGACGAGCCGGGGGCACGGCCGGGCGCAGCAGGCGTGTGAGCGTGACGCAGCCACCGACGAGGACGGCGGTCAGGGCGCCCTGCAGGAGTGGCCCGTGCGGCAGGTGCGCGGGGGAGAGGCTGAGCAGCAGACCGACCGCGACGGCCGCGGCACCCGACACCCGTGGCAGCGGCACGCCCGCTGTCCACCCACCGGCCCGCCGCCGGATGCAACTCCCCAAGACCCTAGGGTTTTGCAGAGTTGGCTGGCGCCCCATGAGCCGGCGTCCACCGAGCGCAAGCGTCGACCCGGTGCCGACGAGGGCCACGGCCCCGGAGGCCATCGCGGCCGTCGACGCGGCGTCCTCCGGGAGCGGCGCCACGTCGTGCTGGCGCACCGAGTTGGCGCGTACGAAGAAGCCGGCGATGTGCGCCCACGAGGTGCACCTGGTGCGCGAGATCCCTTCGCGCGCAGCGCAGCTCGCCACCGCGGACCGGGTCAGCTGCGCGTCGAGGGCCTGCCGCGACCCCGGGGGCAGTGCCCCGTCGACGTGCGCGGCATGGCGCAGCAGGTCGTAGCCGAGGTCGTGCTGCCGGCACGGCCCCTCGAACTCCGCCGGCAGCGGCACGGGCGAGGAGCACGACCCGGTGGGGTTGACGAGGCGACCGTCCTCCACGACCGGCGTGTAGCCCAGGTCGGCGGCGAAGCCGGCGGGCAGCGCAGCGGCGGCACGCGGCACCGAGCCCGAGGTGAGCGCGGCGACGGCCGAGCGGGATCCCGGGTCGGACTGCGTCGTCGGCGGTCGGCCGGCGAGGGTCAAGGCCGCCCAGAGCGCTGCGGCGACGAGGGTGATCAGGGCGGTGCGGGTCAGTGGCGAGGTCATGCCGGTGAACCTCGCGAGCGCGCCCCGCGCGCCGCGTCACCCGCACGTGCCGTCGTCGGGTGCTACCCGGGGGCCAGCGCAGATGGCTCCGAAGTATGACGACGCGGACCCCGCGGCTCCGTAGCCTGAGTGCCATGCCCCGCCTCCCGCGCCCGCCCCGCTCGTGGGTCGGGCGTGCCCTCGCCGCGAGCGGTCGTGGCCTCACCCGGCTGACGAAGGGGCGGCCGCTCACCCCTTCGTCCTGCTGTGGGCGCTGGCGCTGCTCCTGGTCGTCGTCACGTGGTCGACGACGACGGTCACCCACGACGTCCCGGACTCGCTCCTGCCGGTCCTCGCGCTCATGACGGTGGCGCCCCTCGTCGTCCTCGCGGCGGGTCAGCGCGCGATCGCCGCGTGGGTGGTGTCGATGGCCGCCTCCCTCGTGTGGCTCGTCGTGCCGGGCCACGCGGACTGGCCGATGCCGTGGCCGGTGACGCACTTCCTCGTCCTGCTGCTCACGGTGCTCGTCGTGGCGCTCGCCGGCGCCGCCCGCGAGGTCGCCCTCGCCACCGTCGTCACGGCGCTGCTCTCCCTCGTCGTCATGGACACCGGCCTCAAGCCGTGGGCGATCGGCGTCGTCGTCATCGTCGCCTTCGGCCTGCTCGTGCGCTGGCTCGTCCTCTCCCGTCGCCAGATCGCCCGACAGGAGGAGGAGGCCGAGGTCGAGCGGGCCCGTCGCGCCGTCGTCGAGGAGCGCAGCCGCATCGCCCGTGAGCTGCACGACGTCGTCGCCCACCACATGTCGATGGTCGTCGTGCAGGCACAGACCGCGCCCTACCGCGTCCCCGGCCTCACCCCGGAGGCGAAGGGAGAGCTCGCCGGCATCGAGGAGTCGGCCCGAGCCGCGCTGCAGGAGGTTCGCTCCGTCCTCGGGGTCCTGCGGGAGGAGGGCACGCCCGTCGCGACCGCGCCGCAGCCGACGCTCGCCGACCTGCCGGCCCTGCTCGAGTCCTCACGCGCCGCCGGCATGGACCTCACCTGGCACTCGGGTCGACCCGAGCGGTGCCGCCCGGCACCGGGCTGGCCCTGCACCGCGTGCTGCAGGAGGCGCTGGCCAACGCCAGCCGGCACTCCCCGGGCTCGTCGGTGCGTGTGGAGCTGCTGCCGGTGCACGCCGAGGACGCCCCGCGGGCCGCCCTGCTCACGGTGGGGACCTCCCCTTCGGCCCGGGGCGGCTCGGCCGGTGACGGAGCAGGGCGGCGGTCACGGCATCCCCGGCATGCGCACGCGCGTCGAGGCGGTCGGGGGAGTCCTCACGGCCGGGCCCACGGCCCCGAGGGCGGCTTCGTCGTCACCGCGCAGGTGCCGCTCGACGACCGGCCCGGGCTGGGAGGCTAGGCGCATGGCGATCTCGGTGGTCATCGTCGACGACCAGGCGATGGTGCGGCAGGGCTTCGGTGCGCTCCTCGACGCCCAGCCCGACATCAGCGTCATCGGGGAGGCAGCCGACGGCGCGACCGGCGTGCGCGAGGTGGCCCGGCTCGCCCCCGACGTCGTCCTCATGGACGTGCGGATGCCGGAGGTCAACGGCCTGGAGGCCACGGCGACGATCCTCTCGGCGCCGAGCCCGACCCGCCCGCGGGTGCTCATGCTCACGACCTTCGACATCGACGACTACGTCTACGAGGCCCTGCGCCTCGGCGCCAGCGGGTTCATGCTCAAGGACGCGCCCGCCGACGAGCTCGTCCGCGCCGTGCGCGTCGTCGCCGGTGGCGACCAGCTGCTCGCGCCGAGCATCACCCGTCGGCTCATCGAGGAGTCGACCCGTCGCCGCGGCACCGTCCCGCGCCGGTCGCCGCAGCTCGAGTCGCTCACCGCCCGGGAACGCGAGGTCCTCGAGCTCATCGCCGGTGGGCGCTCCAACGCCGAGATCGCCGGCGAGCTCTACCTCGCCGAGCAGACGGTCAAGACGCACGTGTCGCGGGTGCTCGCCAAGCTCGGCCTGCGCGACCGCGCCCAGGCGGTCGTCTTCGCCTACGAGCACGCCGTCGTCGTGCCCGGCGCCTAGCCGAGCAGCGCACCGCCGGCGTGTGTCACCTTGTGCGCACCCGTGTCACCCCATGCGGTCACACGGGTGACCACACGGTGACACAGGCGGGTGAAACGCGTGGGCGCTGTGGAGAACCCGACGGTGGACGGCGCGCGATCCGCCACGCTGGCGTCATGGACCCCCGGATCGTCTTCGCCCTCGAGCGAACCGGCGCCACCTCGGCGACGTCGCTCGTGGCCGCTGGGGTGAGCCGTCGCGAGATCGAGCGCGCGGTGTCGGCAGGCGTGTTGCTCAGGTTGCGAC
Source organism: Janibacter sp. CFPM2_SD2 (assembly GCF_057364645.1). Lineage (NCBI taxonomy): Bacteria > Bacillati > Actinomycetota > Actinomycetes > Micrococcales > Intrasporangiaceae > Janibacter > Janibacter sp. CFPM2_SD2. The sequence goes on along the minus strand of NZ_JBNFOF010000148.1, from coordinate 5,085 downwards.
GCAATGCCCTCGTCGACGGGGAGCGGTGGCGCACCTCCCCGCCGTGGGAGCGTCACGGGATGCGGGCGGTGGCTGTGGCGGCCGGTCTGACCACGGACGCGGGGTGCCCGGTCGTCCTGACCCACCACAGTGCGCTCGCGGTCCACGGCATCTCTCTGCACGGGGTCGACGACCGGGTGCACCTCTCGTGGGCCGACGGGCGAAGGGGGCGTACCTCCGCCTTGGTCAGGGTCCACCGTCTCGTGCCCGAGCGATTCCTCGACGCAGCAGCGGGTCTTCCGGTGGTCTCGGTCGCTGCCGCGTGCGTCCAGGTCGCCGCCGCCTGCGGGCCAGAAGCGGCACTCGTGAGCGTTGACGACGCCCTGCACCGGGAGCGGATGACGATGCGCGACCTCGAGGAGGCTGTGGCGGCCGTGGGCGCCGGTCGCACGTCGAGCGCGCCCCGTCAGGTGCTCGCGCTGGCTGACTCGAAGGCCGAGTCCGCCGCCGAGTCGCGGGCCCGGTGGTGCTTCCACCTTGCTGGACTCCCACCAGCCACCCCACAGGTCGAGCTGCGTGACGAGTACGGAGAGGTGTGGGCTCGGCTCGACTTCCTCATCGAAGAGGCAGGCGTCGTCATAGAGGTCGACGGGATGCGCAAGTACCGCGACATCGACGACCTGCGCGCCGAGAAGCTGCGGGAGGACCGACTCCGTGAGCTCGGCTACGAGGTCGTGCGCCTGACGTGGGCCGACCTGAGCGATCCACGGGTCGTGCGTCGGAAGGTCGGGGCAGCCCTGGACCGCGCGCGTCGACGTCGCACCGCCTGACCCGTGTGACGTTCCCGCTCGCCGTGTGACCGTATGGGGTGACACGGCCGCGCAGATGCTCACACAGGGAACGACTCAGTCGCCCAGGGCCTTGATGAGCGCGATCGCCCGCGACACCCGCTCGCCGTCACCGTCCTCGGTGGCCCAGACCGCGTTCACCACCTCACGCAGCGCGCTCACCGCCCGCACGAGCTCCTCGTCGAGCCCCGCCACGTCGGACACGACCTCGACCCGGCGCCGCACCGACCAGCGCAGCGACGCGCCGGTCCCCATCTCCGCCCACCGGTTGGTGAGCAGCGGCCCGACCTCCCACGCGGGGTGGCCGACGATCGGCTTGGGGTCGATCGCCACCCAGTCGGTGCCGTCGGACAGGACGTTGCCGTAGTGCAGGTCGCCGTGGAGCAGCCGCTCGCCGCCGAGCTCCTCCAGCGAGCGAAGGGAGGACCGCCCCTGCTCGACGTAGCGTCGCGGCACGCCGGCTGCCGCCGACCGGCCGAGGATCTCGCTGGCCCACGGCACGAGCACCGGCAGCTGGGGCAGGGGAGCGATGTGCAGGTCGGCGTAGAGCCCGGCGACGATCGCGACGGCCTCCTCGTCCCAGAGCCCGTCGAGGTCCTCGGTCGTCAGCCGCTCGAGCAGCAGCACGATCGCCGCGGGTCGGCGCGCAGCAGCCGCACGGCACCGCGTCCGTCCCAGGCCCGCAGGGCGAGGTGCTCCCCGTCGGCGTCGGTGTGCGGCCAGCCCAGCTTGAGCACCGCCGCACCCTCGGGCCCGCGCACGGGGCAGCACGAGCGAGCAGTGGCCGGTCATCGGGTCGCCGTCGACGGTCAGCTCCCAGGCGTCGACGACCTCGGCGACGAGGTGGGGGAGGGCGGCGACCCAGTCACCGCCGGCGGGACCCCCTTCGGCATCGAAGCCCGCGATCCGCGCCGCGAAGTCCGCGGGCACGAGGGCCGCGGCGTCCTCGACCCTCATCCGGTCGTCGTCGTGTCCCCGTAGAGCACGGGGACCGGCTGGCGAAACCGAGTGCGCGAGAGCTGCTCTGCCCGCACCATCCACGCGACCGTCTCGATCGCGGCGTCGCGGTCGTCGCCGAGCGCGTCGAAGCCGTCGGCATAGGCGACGAGCAGCCGGCCGAAGGCCTCGGTGCCCCACTCCAGGGCGGTGCGGCTCGTCAGGTCGTCGGGCCGTTCGTAGCCCAGGGTCGCGGGGCCGACCTCGTCGCCGGCGGCCGTCGTCTGCCGGGCGGCGAGCTCCTGCAGGCCCTCGCTCGTCTCGAGGACGTCGCGGGTGACCGCCCCGGAGGTGCGGGCGGCGATGAGGTCGAGGGCGTACATCGCGGCGCGGGTGGCATCCAGGGCCTGCGCGGCGACGGCACCGTCGTCCCACGCGCTCGACGTCGTGGGCGTGGTCCACAGGGGCGACTTCGCGCCGAGTCGCGAGGTGATCCGCTCCGTCACGAGGAGCCGGCCGGCGAGCCCGAGCATCGCGGGGCCGCACTCGCGCACCGCCGCCTCGAAGGCCGCAGCCGTCTCGGCATCGCTGCCGGGGGCACTCGCGTCGGCAACGACCGTGTCGGGCACCCCGGCCTCGGTGAGCGCCTTGCGTAGCAGGTCGGCGCGCGCTGCGGCATGCTCCTCCTCACCGGCCTCGAGGGCCCCGAGCACCGCGAGCAGGGCGCCCTCGCCGGGGATCGGCTCACGCCGCGGGACGAAGGGGAGGTCCGGCGCGTCGTCCTCGAGGCGCACCCCGCAGCCGGTCACGGCCGTCACCGAGAGGGTGAGGGCACCGGTGAGCAGGAGGCGTCGGCTGGGTCGGGCAGGCACGGTGTCGATCTTCGCACGCCACGCACCGCGCCGATCATGACTAGAGTGTGCCGCCAGCACGTCAACTCCACACGGAAGGCTTCCCATGGGTTCGGACCAGGACATCCTCGAGCAGGTGTCCGGCGCGTTGGGTGACGACTTCACCGTGGCCGGAGTGAGCGTCACCCCTGCCGGCAAGCGCCGCGTCGCGCGGATCACCGTCGAGCGGCCGGTCGCCGACACCGTCGGCGACACCCCCGTCGAGCCGCTCACGCTCGACGAGATCGCCGACGCGACCCGCCTGGTCAGCGACGCCCTCGACGCGAGCGACGTCATGGGCAGCCAGCCGTACACGCTCGAGGTGAGCACCCCGGGCACCGACCGCCCTCTCACCGAGCCGGTCCACTTCCGCCGCCTCGTCGGCCGCCTCGTCGAGGTGACCCTCGCCGACGGCCAGGTCACCGGGCGGGTCCTCGCGACGACCGCCGACGGGGTCGACCTGCACGTCAAGGGGACGAAGAAGGCTGCCCCGCACACCCAGCACATCCCCTTCGCCGACATCACCCGGGCCGTGGCCCAGGTGGAGTTCACGCGACCTGACAGCACGCCGGCCGCCGGCGAGACGGAGGACTGACATGGACATCGACATCCACGCCCTCAAGGCGCTCGAGCGAGAGCGCGAGATCCCCTTCGACATCCTCGTCGACGCGATCGAGGCGGCGCTGCTCGGCGCCTACCACCGCACCGAGGGCGCGTACAAGAACGCGCGGGCCGAGCTCGCCGCAAGGACGGCCACGTCGTCGTGTGGGCCCGTGAGGAGCACTTCGTCGAGGAGCAGGTCCCGGTCGAGGCGGGCGAAGGGGAGGAGCCTCCCGTCGACGAGGAGGGCCAGCCGCTCATGCGCACCCGCACCCGTCGCGAGCTGGGCCCGGAGTTCGACGACACCCCCGAACAATCGTCGGTCGGCGCGCGCGACCGCCCGCCAGGTCATCACGCAGCGCATGCGTGACCTCGAGGACGAGGCGATCCTCGGCGACTTCCGCGGCCGCGAGGGCGACATCGTTGCCGGCGTCATCCAGCAGAGCTCCAACCCGCGCAACGTCCTCGTCGACTTCGGCACGGTCGAGGGCGTCCTGCCCTCCTCCGAGCAGGTGCCCGGCGAGGTCTACAACCACGGTGACCGCATCCGTGTCTACGTCGTCTCGGTCAAGCGCGGCATGCGCGGGCCCGAGATCACCCTCTCGCGCACGCACCCCCACCTCGTGCGCAAGATCTTCGCGATGGAGGTGCCCGAGATCGCCGACGGCTCCGTCGAGATCGCGGCGCTCGCCCGTGAGGCCGGTCACCGCACGAAGATCGCGGTGCACTCCAAGGTGCCGGGCCTGAACGCCAAGGGCGCGTGCATCGGCGCGATGGGCGCCCGCGTCCGCGCGGTGATGACCCACCTGCAGGGCGAGAAGATCGACATCGTCGACTGGTCCGAGGACCCGCAGCGCTTCATCGCCGCCGCCCTCTCGCCGTCGAAGGTCGAGTCGGTCACCGTCGTCGACCCCAAGCTGCGCTCCGCGCGCGTCGTCGTGCCCGACTACCAGCTCTCCCTCGCCATCGGCAAGGAGGGGCAGAACGCGCGCCTGGCCGCCAAGCTCACCGGCTGGCGGATCGACATCCGACCGGACACCGCGCCGGACTCGAGCGGGGGCGTCGCCGTCCCCGGTCAGCCGGAGGGGTGACGGGGCCGAGCGGTGCAGGGGCTAGACTGATGGGGATCGACCGGTCTGGACTCCAGTCCGACCCGCCCGTCGCAGGTCCTGTCAGGACGTGCATCGGGTGTCGCGGACGGGATAGCCGGTCGACTCTGCTGCGCATCGTCGTGGAGACGGACGGCCGAGGCATCGCCACTGCCGTGCCCGACCCACGTCGGCGCATGCCGGGTCGTGGGGCATGGCTCCACCCCGACATCGCCTGTCTGGACCTCGCCGTCCGGCGGCGGGCCCTCGCCCGGGCGTTCCGACGCCGGGTCGAGGTGACCGACGCCCTTCGTGCCTGGATCGATCAGATGGCGCAGTCGTAGTCATCCGTACGTACAGCAACCGAGAGCGGGTTTGACGCTGATGAGCACCCGATGAGTACTCAGCAATGAGCATTCACCTCAACTGACGACGGTCCGCGCCTTCTCTCAGGTACGGACCAGAGAAGGAGAAACGTGGCCAAGGTCCGTGTCCACGAGCTCGCCAAGGAGCTCGGGGTTTCCAGCAAGGCCCTGCTCGCCCACCTGGGCGACATGGGAGAGTTCGTGAAGTCGGCGAGCTCGACGATCGAGGCGCCGGTCGTGCGCCGGGTGAAGGACAACCCGCCCGCCGCCGACCCCAAGGCGAAGAAGGCCGCCGCGGCTCCCAAGCCCGGTGCCAAGCCCGGCCCGAAGCCGGCCCCCGCGCAGCCCGCCTGCGCAGGAGCCCGCCGCCGAGGCACCC